>JAGHSU010000108.1 GCA_018065685.1 Candidatus Methanocorpusculum equi
GTTTTGATGTCGTAAAACATCTGATGGAGTTCCAGGAGTTCTTCTTTATGCATGTCTTAACATGTGTGTTTTATTAGAAGATAAAATGTTTGTCGGAAAGAGTGGTTTTGACCTCAAAAAAAGTGTCCCGGATGTTACCAGGGAACATCCTTTAAGCGGAACATATACCCGATGATATTCGCACACCTGTGCATTAAGGGGGATACGATAAGAATTGCCGCAAGGACGGCAAGAATTGCTCCCGCGGTTCCAATATCAAGGACCAGTCCGCCTGAAAACGCGCCGAAAACAGCGGTAAACCAGCCGATGTTTCCAGTCACCAGAAGCACGAGGGTCATAAGGCCGAGAGAGCCGATTACCATATCGTACATGTCTGCCACCGGCCACTTTGCCCCGCGCTCTTTTCCAAGCCGGCGCTTGAAGTAGCTTTTTATCAGATCGCCTAAGAGCGCGCCGATTGAGAGGGCGATTACCGTAATCCAGGTGTGTTCCGGAAGGAAGGTGAGATTAAATGCCCAGCGAATCCACATCAGGATAGCGCCCGTAAGAACTCCTGCTGCAATCCCGCCAAAAAGCCCGCGCCAGGTTTTCCCGTCGCCAAAGATGCGTCGCCCGTCTTTTGCGCATTTCCCGAAATCAATCGGTGTTCCGCCGCCTAAGAGAGCTGCTGCCGGGTTTGGGATGTATGCGGGAAGCATAATCCAGAATGCCCATAAAAAACACATTCCGATAGTAACACAGAGTTCCGTAATCATTCGCGGTACATTATTTGCTGTATGTATATATCATCATTTTTCTTCATCATTTTCTCCGTCTGTCAAAAAACTCTTATGATGACAGACCAAATATCTATTAATATGCGGTTCTGGAACCGGACGGAAAATGCAGCGCACAGTGCGGACTGGGGCTATCTCATGCGGCAGAAGACAAAAGGTGCACTTTTGTCCGCGCTTCAGCGGGAGGCTGCAGGATATACCGCAGACGACCTTGATATTATGATGGTCCGTTATGATGAAAAAATCCGCACAGTCCCTGAGGAGTACCGCAAAAGTCTGGAGAAATATGCACGAATCCAGATAACAGACGGATATAATCTGCTTGCAACAGCTACTTTGGACCCTGTCCGCGGGAAGGAAAAGCTTCCGAAGTTCTGGAAAGAGTATGCGGCGTTTGCAGCAGGGAAGGCAGCAGAACCGAACGGGAGACTTCGGAGCCTCAAGTATCTGATTGCGGCCTTTATGATTTTTATTGAGGAAAAGCCCCCGCACCCGGAAGGAATGCCGTTTCCGGGAGGCCACACCGTAGAGTTCTACGAAGGAGTGTATTACTGCCCCGTCAGAAATGCATGGGATGACGATGAGTCTGCTCTCTGCCGTTTCTGTCCTGCAGTCCAGAGCCGCGAGCAGGATATGGTTCTTTCAAAGTCTGAGCGGGACACGGCAGGAAAGAAGGAAAAGATTACCAACTATTTTTACAACTTTAAAGGGTAAGGATGCGCAGATGCTTACGGCGCATCTCCCGCGTTTTACCGGATACAGTGCAAAAATACCTCCTTTGTTTCAGGAATGGAAGCACAGTTTTTTAACTATGGAGGTTCAACGATATTATTGCAATGAACAGTGGCATCTGCCCTAAATGTGGTTTACCCTTAGAGCTCTGCATTTGCGAGGAAGTCGCAAAAGAGCAGCAGCGTATTTGTGTGAAAGTAAGCAAAAGAAGATACGGTAAAGAAGTGACCGTTGTCGACGGCCTTGACCCGTATGAGATTGACCTTGAGGACCTGTCCAAGTATCTCAAGGGAAGACTTGCCTGCGGAGGAACAATCAAGGAAAACTCGATTGAACTCCAGGGAAATCACCGGGACAGAGTAAAGGAACTGTTAACCGACAGGGGATACAACATCGATAATATCAGTTAAAATCCCCGCACCTGTTTTTTATCCGTCTGATTGTGTATGATTAGCTGAAGCGATGTGTGTTCCTTAACGGATGAGTCAATTCCCGTATAGGGTTTGAGTCCTCTCTCAGGAGTCAGGGAATTGATGATTGAAAAATAAAAAGTGTGTTTTTTCAGACTCAGTACTTTACAAAGTCCCGCAGATCAATCTCAAAGGCCGCTGTCGGCTGCTCAAGGCCGAATGCGTTCAGGACTGCGGGGGAAATCTCTCCAAAGACTCCTATCGCTTTACCGCCTGATACAATCGTTCCGCGGCGTCCTTCGATGAATGCCGGGTCGTCAGACTCTTTTACCTCATAGGGGATAGACATCATCATGCAGAAGCTGTCAACCGCGGCATAAATCTCCGAGAAGTCCGCGCCTGTGTGAATGACAGCACCTGCCATTTTCGGATAGGTGGTGAGGGATTCAACCACATCACCGCAGGCAAAAATCCGCTGCGGAAGCTCGCGTGAGCGGTTTAGGGCAAGTGACTCCATCAGCATCGGCAGGATATCTGTTCTGATAATTGTCTGGTCCTCGCTGATCGGGTGTAAGACATGAAGCGCTTTCGGGTTTGCCGGGCGGTTCATCTTCGTGTAGGCAACATCCTCGCTTGTAAGCGTAAAGGGCGTGTTTTCAAGATATCCCTGCCCAGTCATTGCGGCGCGGACCTCTGAATAGAGCGCCTGTACCGGGTGGGGTTTTCCAATCGTAAAGCCTGGCGGAAGTTCTGCTGCAATCTTATCATAGCCGTAGGCGATAGCTGCGTCCTCATAGATATCGCAGTCATGCATGATATCTGCGCGGTAGCAGGGGATGGAAACCACTACCTTGTCCTCATCAATGACCTGGCATCCGAAGCGCATCTTCTCAAGGAGTGCAGCCATTTCAGCTGCGGTCATCGGAATGCCGGTAAGTTTCGTGCATTCCGCAGCAGAGACTCTGCGCTTCGATGGAGCAAGCGTCGGACCTTCCACTCCGTCGATTGTTACCGTCTCAACGGATGCCCCCATCTCGACAAATGCGGTGCAGAGGATGTTTACTGCAACAGATACCGCACGCGGCTCAATTCCCGTTACATCGAGGAGGATGTTGTGCGTGTTTTCGGTGACTCTTGTAAGTTCTCCGTTGATGATTGGCGGGAACGAACAGACACGGCCTTTTGAATCAACGATAAGCGGGTATTTGTCGAAGTCCTGCACAATCTTCGCGTAAGCGCGTCCCTTCGGATGCTCTGCTAAAATCTCATCCATGTTCATCTCCCGGTCATAGTCGAGCGGAACAAACGAGGTGCTCTTTTCAGCTGCAAGATAGGTAAACGGACCTTCAACCTTGTCAAGTTCGTGAACGCCGATGGCAACCTTCTTTCTGCCGCGGCCTACTGCCCAGTGCAGAGACTCCTGAAGGCCCATGAGGGACTCAATCATCGCGTTATCCATATTCACGTTTCTGATAACGGCAGACCCGAGGTAGGGACGGATGTTTTTCAGTCCTTCATCCACGTGGAAGGAGATTCCTGAGGGCTTTACCGTGTACTCAACAAGACCTTTTTCAATGCCGAGGTAGCCCCTCAGGGCACGTGCCGTTCCTTCTGCAGAGTAAAGGTCGGGGCGGTTCGGGAAATACTGCACATCGGTCTGTTCCTCCTCTTCGCGTTCCACTTCGGAGCCCATCATCGGCAGGTTGTCGCGGATTGTTTTAATGTCACAGCGAGTAAGCCGTGCAAGGTATTCATTGTTTAGTTTTACGACAGGCATGTTACACTCTCCTTACCGGACTGTTTCGTATCCAGTCAATATCACTCTTGTTGAGCTGGCGCAGGTCCTTTAATCCCATACGGAGCATGGATACACGGGAAACGCCAAGTCCCCAGGCAAGCACGGGGCACTTGATTTCCCACGGCTTTGTAACCTCCGGACGGAAGATGCCGGCTCCTCCAAGCTCGACCCAGCCGAGTCCGTCAACCCAGACCTCCGGCTCAACCGAGGGCTCGGTGTAGGGGAAGTATCCCGGGCGGAAACGGACCTCCTCGAATCCCATGTGGCCGAAGAACTCCTTAAAGAATCCGAGGAGGTGTCCGAAGTGCAGACCTTCATCCATCACAATTCCTTCGAGCTGCTCAAACTCGGGAAGGTGTGTGGGGTCAATGGTTTCCCTGCGGTACACACGTGAGATTGAGAATGCCTTTAACGGCGGATTCGGATTGTTTGCAAGGTGCTGGATGGAAAGCGATGTCGAGTGGGTACGAAGAACACATTTCCTTGAAATATCCTGACTCCAGTCTCCTCCCCAGCCGGTACTTCCGGTGTCTCCTCCGGTCTGGTGAATCTCGCGAATCTTCTCCCATCCGTCCGGAAGCGGCAGCTCCTCTGCGAGGTGGAACGTGTCCTGCATCTCACGTGCCGGGTGGTCCTGCGGCTGGTAGAGCGCATCGAAGTTCCAGAACGAGTTCTGCACGATTGAGCCGTAGAACTCGGTAAAGCCCATCTCGAAGAGAAGCGACCGGATTTCATCCAGAATCTGCTGATTCGGATGAATACGTCCTGCATAGATGCGTTTTGGAAGCTTTGTCACATCGTATTTCCTGAGGTTTAGAGACTTCCATTCGCCTGATATAATCTGGTCGCGGGTAAGAGTTCCGGTCTCTTCCTGCAGATTCAGTCCTGCGCCTGCGAGTGCCTGTCCATCAGGTGTGATGCTGATGGTCCATGACACATGTTCTTCAATGACTGCAAGTCCGCGCTTTACGAGAATTGCGCAGCCGATTGTACCTGGAACCGGGTTTTTCAGTGCCTCCTCATCGGGTCCGGGGGCCTGCGCCTCCTCATTGTTTACAATAACTTTTCCGTCCTGAATGGAGATCCAGTTCTTTTTCCGAAGCCAGCCGATGGCAATTTTTGCAAGCGAATCATGGCTTAAATCCTTTAAAAAGAGCGAGTCTGCCGCCGCCTGAAGCTTTGATAAGACCTGACGCTCGGGAAGACCTCCGCCTTCAGCGTAGCGTTTTCCCTCGTCGGTCAGCCGTGCCGAAAGGGTGACATCTTTTTCGATTGTAAGGAGACCCTTGTCCGCACAGAGATGTGCCCACTGGACAACGGTCTCGGGTGATGCATTCAGTTTTTCCGCAAGTATCGCATCTGAACAGGAATCAAGCTCCGCGAGGGCTGCGATAACACGTTTTTCATTGATTGTTAATTCCATTTATTTCCACTCCTTTATTTCCACTCCGCAACTTTGTGCGCAACTTCATCACGTTTTTCCTTAAACTCTGCGAGGAACGCACGGACACGCTCAAGCGTCTCTTTCTTACAGGTACCGCACATGAGTTCTCCCGCCTTACATGCCTCGCACATCTTTGCAAGTTCTTTGTCATCATCCTGCATGTGGAACTTGTTTAACTGGTAGATTGCGCATTTATCGGGTTCGCCGCCGAGTTTTTTCTGCTCCTCAAGCGTCTGTCTTCCGCCGGTTACAGCACCCATAATTTTTTTCTTTACATCACGGTCCTCGTCATCGAACCAGATGAGACTGTCAGGGACCGAAGAGGACATCTTTCCTCCCTGGAATCCCATCAGGAAACTGTGGTAGGTGGAGGAGGGAAGCATAAAACCGAAACCTCCGAACTGCTGCTCGATGCCGCGGACAACCGCATCCGTTTCCGCTGCGGTATGTCCTGCGGGGAGGTCGATGTGTCCTTCATATTTTTTGGAACCGGGGAAAGCTTTTGCAACCGCATCTATGGCCTCTGCAGGTGCGTTCTTTGCCCGGATACTGATGTGTGTTCCTCTGTCCTCGACCAGAAAGAGCCGGAGGGCGTTTGTTACATCACGGGTGAGTCTGATATGAGGGTCCTGGTCGATTCCGACAGGAACAATTGTGGGAGCTGCCCCTGCCTTCAGCTGCGGGTAGAGGATATCTGCTACCTGCATGGATACGCTTACCGCGTGTGCGAGCTCGGTCTCCGGGCCGAATCCGTAGATTGCCGAAAGGTTCGAGAAGTTTATTTTGCGGGCGGCTTCAAATGCCAGGTCCTTTAACTCGTTGTTCTTCCGCTGTGCGTAAATCTCTCCCTCGAACCCCAGTGCGTAGAGACATGAGATGTACTCGCGGGCGTAGGTGTCACAGGCATCCCAGGAAAGGCCCCTTACTGCATGCGCCTCGCGGTCTGCAATGGAAATAAAGCCGCGGCCTCCGTGCTGAATGTGCCAGATGACCTCTTTCATCACCATGAGGTGTCCTAAGTGCGGGTGTCCCGAGGGCATAAAGCCTGTTAAGACATGGAAGGGTTTTTTCTGCAGAATCGCATCAGCTACAGCATCGTAGCCTCTGTGTCCCTGCACAATGTCTCTTCGCATAAAGAGCGGGATGTCGGAAAAACCATCAAGACGTTCCTTTTGCGGTTCAAAGCGGTCAATGCCGAAGTTTTCTATCAGCTTTTCAATGCTGACCTTCGGCGTACTTGACCATGGATTGATATCTTCTGCCATAGTGTATCCTTTACATTTTTATTCGTGCAAATTCGAGCGGAATTTCCTCATCGCCGGTAAGGATGACGAAAAGCATCCTCTTTTTTACGCTGTGGGCAAGCCGGACCGAACGGGAGACTGCCCACATGGGAGATATATCTCCGTCCGGGACTGCCTGTGCGAGCATCTCGGAGTGCGTCGTGCTGTCCGTGTAGACGCGGAAGTGGTGTCCGTATTTGTAACCGGAGCGCGGGTAGTAGCCGAGTGCCCTGAACCTGCAGTAGACCCGGAACTTTACGGAGAACTCGGGGTCTCCCGCTTCTGCGGCCCTGAAATACTCATCTGCGGACATTCCGGTGTCAAGCGTGAGGTGTCCCTCACGCATAAGCCAGAGAACCTCTGCGGGTGAAAGGTACAGCCGGGACGCATCGAGCATGGTTCCGAACCAGTTTTTCTGCAGCGTTTCCACGGCATCTCCTGTTACAAATGCAGGAAGCCCGGTCTGTTTTGCAGAAAGTCCCGATGGAATTACGGGACACTCCTGCGCCGCAGGTACCGGCAGGCGTATTTCATAGTAGGTTATCTCGTGTTCGTCATCAAGGACGGCGAGGACAAACTGTTTTCGCATGTTTGCGGTCTTTTTTGCGTCGCGGATGAGAGAGGCAAAGTCGACCGGGTCGCGTTCGGAGAGGACCCGCAAAAGGTAGCGTGATGTGCCTTTTCCGGGGCGCTGTCCGCGCTGGAATATACGGTATGCAGTACCTGACGGTTCGGGGCGGTGTACGGTTATGACGTAGCCGCGTTCCCTGATGTCGCGGTAGACGATGAAGCTGCGCAAAAACGACGGCTCTTTGGAACAGCGGGCAAGAAGGGTGTCAAAGGTATAGTCTTTGAGGTCTATCTTTCCCCGGGCTGCAAGATAGAGTGCTTCTTCGGGTTCGAGACGCAGGCGTCCGTCCTTTTCCACTCTTCCGTAGCCGTTCTGATCATAGAGTTCTGCCGCGTCTTTTGGAGCGATGCAGTACGTTCCGTCGAATATAGTCTTCACACGTGTACTATATTTCTCATTCATAGAAGATAAACAGTTTGAATGGTTGTGTGAAACGGGGGAAGAGTATTTATTGCGGGTGAGGGAGACGTTTACCGGAGGCGGAGTGGTTTTTTTTAACTGATGTCAGGCGGGCTGCAGCCGAAATGAATAGAGATGACGCGACGCCGGATAAAAAAGTTAAATCAGAGGAATCTTCCTCTGTGAAAGTGTTGCAACCGCAAGATAAATTGCGATGAGTGCCGGAATCAGATTCAGGATAAACGAGGCAATCGGAGCGATTGATGTTCCTCCGACAGCTGCCGAGATAAAGAATGTTACACCATAGACAATCAGCATTATTCCCGGAAGAATTCTTGACTCCTTACGGAGCATTGCAAAGAGACCGGCAATAATGACAAGGACTGCCACCGCATAGAGCATGATACCTAAAGAGAAGAACGGAATCATTTCAGCTGCACCAAGCACAATAAATATGATCGGTGTAAACTTCATCTGACCCACTGCAAAGAGCAGAATGCCTATCAGAATCAGCATAAATCCGAATCCGAGACCAGCCGTGTCAATTGATGCAGCATTTGCTGAGAAGACCGACAAGTTCAGATACATCAGTGCATAGGTCAGTGCAACTCCTCCGAAAATGGCGTAACCCACTGCAGAACCGGACTGCTTAAAGTCAGTTGTTTCATCTGCGGTGATAAGGCGTCTTCCCGGGAGGCAGATACGCTCAAATCCTGCTGCAAGGGCAAAGTAGAAAGCGATTGCCGCAACAATGACAATCAGAACAAGCTGACATACCTGCTGAACTGCCGGAGCAAAGAAGAGCAGCGGAACCAGATACAGTCCGTAAAGAATACTGATGGTACCGAAAATCCATTTCTGGCTGTCTCGGGAGAAGAATACGATGATACCCCAGAGGAGGCAGACAATATTTGTAATCAGCATGAGGCCCATGGCATCTGCGCCAATGAAGGAACTCATAATGTTTGCGATTCCAATGATGATAAACGTAATCCCTGCGAGATCGCGTTTGTGAATCACCAGAAGGAGGATTCCAAGTACCAGAAGGATAGTCCCTGCGACTGCTCACATCAGAACTCCGGAGGATGCAGCGCTCTGCACACCGGAACCGCCTGTCTTTTGGAAAAGCACCAGGAGTTCAATGACCCCTATAAGAAGCAGACCACCCGCAGTCAGGTAGTTGCGTGCTTCGGTTTTTTGAATTTCGTCCATATGGATCAGCAATATATACGTTGTTCTGACTAATAATACTATCTGTATCGTTAGAATTTATGAGAGAAAACCCGGTGCAAAATAACGCGGAGTGGAAAATATCAGACAGGAACAGAGGTTTACACCGCGTGCTCGCCTGCGGAAAACCCGAGTCCGCGGAAAACCCCGCGAATCTCCTCTTCCGGGTTGTCCACGCGGTAAAACAGATGGCTTTTGCAGCTGCAGTCGGAACATCCGAACCGTGCGACACATGCGCCTCCAAGAGCGGATGCAAGACGGCACTCAAGCCGCTCTTCAGTTTCCGCACAGAAAGTCTTCACGAGCACCGCCTCTTCCATCAGATAGTCAATATGCCACTTTGGCTTCCGATACCGCTCGCGGAAAAACCTGATATGACGTGAAACACGGGAAAGCCCCCCGGACCCGAGCGCTGAGCCCGTATAAATATAATATCCTGCCGGGAAATACATCTCCCCGAGGGCTCCTATCCGGACCGTTTTATCCTCTTCTGCCCGAAGCAGCAGACAGTAGCTTCCCTTCTTCATTTCATCCCTTCTTCCTTTCTTCCCCTTTCATTCATCCTTCATCCCTTCTTCCCCTCTTCCATTCCTCAATTCTTCCTCCCGGCCCGGGGTTTCGTATCAGATTTCGCTTTTCACATTCTCTGCGGATAAAAGAACATGCTGGCGGGCATTCTGCGGCACCGGATTCCCGTGTCCGCACCAGAGCGATTCGACAGGAAGCGCTGCAAGCTTTTGAAGAGAGCGTTTCAAAGCGGACATATCTCCTGTCGGAAGGTCACACCGCCCGTAGGAGCCGTCCGGAAACACCGTATCCCCGCAGATTAACACCCCCTCCTCTTCGGAAAAGAGCGATATACTCCCTGCGGTATGTCCCGGGGTTTCATAGACCGTAAACCGTCCGACCAAATCCCCTTCTTTCAGGATTCGTGCGGCTTTAATCCCCGGCTGGTCCGCACCAAAGTGATGTGCGAGCGACAGGGCAGGATTTGACAGAAACTCAAAATCATGCTCTCCGATGCAGAGCTCAGCGCCGCAGAGGTCTGCAAGTTCCTGCGCATAAAGGATGTGGTCATAGTGTCCGTGGGTTAACACAATCGTGTCAATCGTATCCTTATAGGGCATGATTTTATCAGGAGATACCCCTGCATCGAAAAGGATGGAGTCTGCAATGTATACATTTGACTGCCAGACGCGGCCCGGGATGAATATTGGTGCGGTCATTCGTTATTATTAAGTTGGTGCTCTTTGGAGATGAGTGTTTCGCCGGGTCACACCGCAAGATACGGGATAAGAATCGAGAGGATGATGAGCATTACGAGGACAAAGGAGATGATACTGCAGAGGCGCAGAACGCTGTCCTCTTTGATGCCGCGTTTTTTGGCAAAGCTTCGAAGCACCTCACGAAGCATCTGCCCTCCGTCGAACGCACGGATTGGAATCGCGTTAAAGGTCCCGAGGAGGATATTTATCCATGCACACCAGAAAAGGAGATGGATTATTCCCCAGAATCCCGGAAACGGCGCGGCTAAAATCGCCGGGTCAGGACTATCGGCTGTTACAAAACTCAGCATCTCCATCCCGGTAAACGACCTGAGCGGGAGCACGATGAAGTAGAGGAATGATGTGACCGCATCCCCGAATGAGGCAGGCTGCGTCAAAGTGTTTACCATCGTTACAAGGTTTTGCGGGTCGGAAAACGAGATTCCCATAAACCCTGAATCCGCCGGTGTTCCGGATGCTATTGCATCTTCAGGCACAGAGGCGAGTGTGATATCGTAGCTGCAGGCATCTCCCTTGTACTCGCCGTGTAAGGAAACAGTTTCCCCTGCTGAGGTCCCGGTAAGGGCCTGTGTGATGTCAGCCATTGAATGGACCGGAACATCATTGACGGAGAGATTTATTGTTCCCGGGAGAACACCCGCATCTGCTGCAGGGTATCCGTCGTAGACCCCGTAGACATACGGGTTTGCACCGGGGATGACCATGCCGAGGAGGATACAGAGAATGATGAGGCAGACTGCACCAAAGACTAAGTTGTTGGTGATGCCTGCAGCAAGCATCCTGAGTTTTGTGCCGAGCTTTGATTTTTCAACGTCTTCTTCGTCCGGCTCGACAAAGGCGCCGATGGGGATTACGAGCGCCAGAATCCCTGTCGATTTTACCCGGATGTTTTCCGCACGGGAGAGGATGCCGTGGCCTCCTTCGTGAATGACGAGAGCCAGCACAAGCGACACCCAGACCGCTATGGTGGATGGGACATATTCGTTTAATCCGGGGATGAGGAAGAGGTTCTGGATGGCAACCGGTTCGGGAGGAGATATCATCGTAAGAACCGCTGAACCTACAAACATGAGGGTCAGGACGATTCCTGAAATCGCAGTAAGAATGATTCCCGCGGATGCATAGGCCATGAGGAGTTTTTTCGGGCGCGCAAGTTTGTCGAAGATTTTTGTGTGCTCGGTTTTTATCATGAGGCACGGGCCTGCGAAGGCAAATACATGCGGGAGAATCTTTTTTGTCTTTATCCAGTAGCATATGCAGGCATAGATCATGATTGCAATTATTACCGGGATCATCCACTGCATATCCATAATGTGAGGTAGAAGTATTGGGCGTTTAAGTATGTATTCTTTTCAGATTGGGGGGTGAGACAGGGGGAAGCAGGGGTGAGTTCAGCGAACAGACCCCTGGCTCACTTCATCCGCTATGCTATTTCAGTTGTCGACAAATTGTCGATAACTCAGTTCCGGAGGTTCAGTTTCATCCTCTCCGCACACGGCCTGCACACATACTTTCCCTCAACCACACTGCAAAACCCCTTCGCCGCCTGCTCGCCGCAGACAGAGCATACTGCCGAATCCTGCATCACCGCGGGTGCAGGAAGCGGGAGCTCTGTCTCCTTTACGATAAAAAGCGCCTCAGGGGGCATGCGTAAAATATCCTCCACCTGCTGCTGCCGCAGGGTCTGGTACCGTCTCCGCTCCTCATCTGATGCGGCACCTGAAAACACCCTGGCACGAAGGGCCTTCATTTCATCACTTTGCTCTCCGGCATCAGGTCTTAGGACCAGACGCAGCGAGCGTCCGGTGTCTCTCTGGTAAAAGGAAAATGCACTCTTTCCCCACCGGTGAACAATCAGATTCCCCTTCCCTGCGGTGCAGCCGAGAACAGTCTGGATTGCATCCACCGCACAGGAATCGGTCTCTGTGATACAGACGACCTCCTCGTCCGGAGAAAAGGAAAGGTCAAGAAGTTCTGCTGCATACAGGGCTGCCTTATAGCCGATTGCAAGCCCTCCGCAGACATGCCCGTGAAACGCCGCGGCATCTTCAAATGATTTCATGGTAATCCTTTGGGGCTATGGAGATATAGGGATTGCGGTTTTGGAAGTGGAAACCTTATCCTGCGAAATATCACAGCCGTTTCTGCTGCTTTAGACAGGGGCCGCACCGCAGGTACAGGAAATTAAATGGGGCAAATTAAATAGAATAACTGATAATTATTAATTGGAATGTTACTATCAATTGCTCTCTCAGGCACAGGACTGCTCATAGCCCTCATTGTTATCATAGTCAACATCTGTGCCCTGATTACCGTTATATTCCTCGAAAAACGCCGGCCGACCGCGGCTTTTGCGTGGTGTCTTCTGATTATCTTTATCCCGATTGTAGGGTTTATTGTCTATATTTTTCTTGGAAGGCATTTCTACCACAAAAGACTCTTCGACCGGAAGGGTCTCGCGGACCAGGCACTGAATACGTATGTGGAAGAGGAACTTTCAAGTGCAGCAGCCGACAAACAGCTCTGGCATAAAGGATGCGGCGGTTTTGAACGGTGTGCGGTGGCACTTTTAAAAACAGATAATGCCCTGCTCACCATTAACAACAAGGTAGATGTCTACCGTGACGGCTATGAAAAATTCGAAGCACTAAAAGATGCCATCCGCTCCGCAAAACACCATGTTCACATTGAGTACTTCATCATCAGGGATGATGAACTCGGACGTGAGATTGTATCAGTCCTCGCAGAAAAAGCAAAGGAAGGAGTGGAAGTCCGTGCACTCTTTGATGCAGGAGGAGTCCCGGGAGGGTATAAGAAACTCTTCGCACCGATTCTGGAAAACGGCGGAGATGTCAGAATATTCTTTAAGTCAAAACTGCCGGTAAGTCCGCGTATTAATTTCCATGACCACCGTAAAATCCTCGTAATCGACGGAAAACTCGGATTTATCGGGGGCTTTAACATCGGAGATGAATACCTCGGAAAAGGCGAACTCGGGAGATGGCGTGACACTCATCTGCGGATTGCAGGAGGGGCTGTAAGCACACTGCAGATGCGTTTCATCGCTGACTGGAACTACACAGCAAAGGATAAACCGATTGTGATTAAAGAGGATGACACCCTCTACTTCCCTGATGACCTGTTAGAAGATTATGGTCAGTCAGTGGTTCAGATTGCATCATCGGGACCGGATACAAAGAACCGCCCGATCTATTCCGGCTATGTGGATCTCATCGGCAGAGCCCAGGAGTCCATTTACATCCACACCCCGTACTTCGTCCCGGATGAGGGGATGTTTGAGGCCCTTCGCCTCGCAGCGCTTTCCGGCGTTGATGTAAGAATTGTCATCCCCTGTAAGCCGGACCATCCGTTCATTTACTGGGCAAACCGCTCATATCTCGGCGATCTGATGGAGGCAGGGGTTCGCGGCTATGAATACAAAGACGGGTTTATCCACAGTAAGGCAAGTATCTATGACGGAAAAGTATTCTCCGTGGGCACGGCAAACTGGGATATCAGAAGTTTCTCGCTGAACTTTGAGACACAGGCATTTGTCTATGACGCGGAGATTGGTGCAAAGGCAGCAGCTGATTATCTGAAGGAGCTTGAAACTGACTGCCGTGAGATAACACTTGAGGAGTACCGCAGCAGGTCTTTCCGGCAGATGGTTCTTGAAGGAATCTCCCGCCTGTTCTCCCCGCTTCTCTAAAAGCCGGGGATATCCCGTTCAAACTTTTTTTACACAGCTTCCTGCATGGTGCAGAGCGCTCTCGTACCTTAGGAACAGCAGCAGGCTTCCGGCTGACCGGAAACTTCATAATATGACACCACTAAAATATTAGTGTATGGTTTCTAAAAAATCCATTGCAGGACTCCTCCTCTTTGGTATTGCCCTCTTTGCAGTCATCATGACCGCAGGATGTATCAATTCCGGAGAGACAGGGCCTGCAGACACACTTTTCCTCGGAAACGTCATCACGATGGATGATGAAAATCCGTTCGCAGAAGCGGTTGCCGTAAAAGACGGACTTATCCTCTTCGTCGGCTCAGCAGCAGATGCTGAAACGTACTGTGATGAAAACACAGAAGTAATCAACTTTGGCGGGAACTCCATCTATCCGGGATTTTTGGAGTCGCACATGCACATCAATCTTGCAGGAGTGCGCGAGTTTGGTATGGCAAAACTGACCCCGGGAGTGTCCCTGAAACAGACCGTCGATGAGATTGCAGCATACATTAAGGAAAATCCGGGAAAGAAGTTCTACCTCGGATGCGGATGGACCTTCTCCGGCAAAGAAGAACCGACTGCAGCCATGCTTGATGCAGTAGCCCCTGATGTACCGGTCCTGCTGCAGACACAGGACGGGCACTCTGTCTGGGTAAACAGCTACTGTCTTAAAGTCATTAATCCTACACCGGAACAGATAAAAGCATACGGTCCTGCACAGGTTCGTGTTGATAAAGACGGAAACCCGACCGGATACCTCTCGGAAAAAACCGGCAATTGAATTATTTACTGACCTTCCGTTCACCATTGAAGAGTTAAAAGAGTTCACCTTAAAATGGCAGGAAGCAGCACTTGCTGACGGATTCACCGCGGTATGCGACGCAGGAATTGAACTTCTCGGAGAAGCACAGCTTCAGGCATATGAAGAACTTATCAAAGAAGGAAAACTGAAAATCCGTATCTACGGTCTTTCCATGATAAATGACAACACCGACACTCCTGAAGAAGACATGGCAAAGATTGCCGAGAAGGCAGAGAGACTCAACTCCGAGTACTTCAAGATTATCGGTGCAAAAGTCTTCATGGACGGTGTTATTGAAGCACACTCGGGCTGGATGATTGATGAGTACAAAGACCAGCCGGGATACTATGGTGTCAAACGGTTCTCCGACTCAGATAAACTTGCACGCCTGATGATAGCTGCAGACAAGTACGGCATGCTCATTCACTCTCACTCAGTAGGAGATGCTGCATCAAAGACCTTTGCTGACGCTGCTGAAAAGGCTGTCGCGGTAACCGGAAACTATGACCAGAGAAACGCAGCGGCTCACCTGCAGTACATCACTCCTGAGGACATGAAGCGCTTCGGTGAGTTGGGAATTATTGCAGTCTCCGGCTACCAGTGGTGTCCGAAGAATGAGTTCACGTATCCTGTTGAAGAAAAGTTTGTCGGAAAAGAATACGCAAAGAAGGGATACCCTGCACAGTCCTTCATCGATGCAGGCGCTGTTGTTGCCGCTCACACTGACTATCCGGTCTCTCCTCTGGTAAGTGTTCCGCTCGCAATGGCTACGGGAGTTACAAGAACCGTCCCGTTTGTCGGTGAAGAAGGTATCAGAGGGCCGGAAGAGGCTATGTCCAGAGAAGACACGCTTGCATCTATGACGACGAATGTCGCATACATGTGGCATGAGGAAGACCACATGGGTTCTCTTGAAGCCGGAAAACTCGCAAACATGGCAGTATTTGCTGCTGACTTCTTACATGATGAGATGGATGTAATCGGTGCATCTGCACTGCAGCCGACAGTCGCAACCATTATCGATGGTGAAGTGGTCTATCGGGCAGAGTAAGATTCAGAACGATACATCTGTATCTTACAACTTTTTTTAACTCCGCTCTTTTCTTTTAGCATAAAAATCAGACATCTCCCCGCTTAAGCGCCCGGACACTTCATTTTATTTTCACATCCCGGAATCCGATTCCCAACATGTTAATAAACTATCCCGTCAAATAATAAGTCTGTATGGTTTCTAAAAAATCCATTGCAGGACTCCTCCTCTTTGGTATTGCCCTCTTTGCAGTTATCGTGACCGCAGGATGTGTCAATACCGGAGAGACCGGACCTGCAGACACACTGTATCTTGGTAACGTCATCACAATGGATGATGCAAACCCAGCTGCAGAAGCGGTTGCCGTAAAAGGCGATACAATTTTGTTCGTCGGCTCGGCAGCAGATGCAGAAAAGTACTGTGATGAGAACACAAAAGTAATCGACTACGGCGAGTACTCCATCTATCCGGGATTCCTTGAAGCCCACATGCATGTAAGCCTTGCCGGAATGCGTGATTACGGCATGTTCGAGTTATCGTCCGGGGCCCCCTGGAAGAAAACGTCAAAGAGCTTCAGAAATACGTTCAGGAACATCCAGGACAGAAGATTTACATAGGGTTTGGCTGGACACTCGCCGACAAAGAACCGACTGCAGCCATGATAGATGCAGTAGTATCTGATGTTCCGGTAATTCTGCAGACCAGAGGCGGTCATGAGGCATGGGTAAACAGTAAAGAACTTGAAATCCTAAACTACTCTCCGGAATACATCAAAGAGATGGGGCCGCAGCAGATTCACGTTGATGCAAACGGAAAACCCACCGGATTCATTCAGGAACTGCCGGCTATTAAACTGGTAAATCAGCTTCCGTTCACCGTTGAAGAGTTAAAAGGATTTATTCTGAAATGGCAGGAGAAGACACTTGCAAGCGGCTTTACCGCCGTTTGTGATGCAGGTATCGAACTCTGCGGAGACAGCATTTATCAGGCAATCTCCGAACTTGAGAAGGAAGGAAAACTGAAAACTGGATCTATGGATTATCTCTGGTAAAAGACAACACCGACACGCCGGATGAAGATATGGAACGTATCGCAGAACTTGCAAAGAAGTATAATTCCGAACACTTCAAAATCATCGGTGCAAAAATCTTCTTAGACGGAGTTACTGAGACTCACACCTCATGGCTGCTTGAGCCGTATGTTGATATGCCGGAGTCAACCGG
>JAGHSU010000140.1 GCA_018065685.1 Candidatus Methanocorpusculum equi
GTTCAAGCTCCTCGTGGACGAGTCCTACGCAACCCTTTCCGGATACCACCTGGAAGCAACGCTCCAGACATTCGAGACCTGGGCAGACGCACAGACCGAGCTTTCCACGGCTCCCACTGCATAAGCATCCCCTGTCAGGAGGTAACACTCCATGACAGCATTTACGGCAGTGCTCCGGGTCTGCCTCATGGCTCTCCCAGCGCTTTTGCCTGCTCTGAAATCACTGGCCACAGCTTTCCTCGAATGGGTCACAGCCCGGCTGAAATACGACACCGAACGGCTCAAAAAAGAGACCGGGGAGAAGACTGTTTCTGAGGGGGGTTATGTCAGTGATGAGGAATTGTTTGAATGATGAATAAAGGAGGGAAATTCCCGCCGCAGCACAGGTTTGTTCATAAACTGATACTTCACTATCATCCCCGGGGTTTTGTTCGTCCTACCCGGGGATTCTCTTTTATTTTTTTAATCTGGAGGAAGGAATTCCGAGCGGTCAGCGTCCCGAGGGTTCTTCCAGAGGGGCGGAATTTCTTCCGATTCCGCCGAAGGCGAGGTCTGCGAGGTCTGCGCTCTTGTTGCCCAAACACACCTCAGTTACAACATCCGCGAAGAGCACCCGCACCAAAATCCATTCAATCCCTCTCTCCCCAAGCGAGCCGCCCGCGCCCCGCGATTGACGAGAGCCGAAGGCTCGAAGTTTGAGCAGGCCTGAAGGGCATGCGGCTTAAGCGGGGCTAGAGCGCGGGTGAATAGGCTCGCGATTTTGGGGGATTTGCGTAGATTCGCGTTCTTGTTGCCCATACCCATCGTCAACTACAACAACCCGCAAAGAACACCCGGATTGAATCTTACAACATCCATAAAGAACACTCAATGAAAGAACCTTCACCCCCCGAAAATCACCCTCCCCCCGACCCGTTTCACCGACGGCGCAGGAGAGCGCTTTTTGTGCAGCACCTCATTTACATGCACCCGCTTCCAGAGCGTATTCCCCTCCTCTACAACACACAAAGCATCCGCAAACTGCGGAAAAGCACCCCCCAAAGACCCGGAAGCGGCAGATGCATCAGAAACAGGAGTAACAAAGACAAACTCCACACCATAGGAAAGCCCCGCATCATCCAGGAACCGGCGCAGAAGCTCCTTCTTCGACTGCACCTCCTTTTCAAACCCGGGAGATACATCGGGCTTTAGCGAAATCTCCCCGAAGACAAGCGTATCATCTTTGCAGAGCACCAGAAAATCCACCTCGGCCGCGGCTTTCCCGCGGACCCGGAACTGAATCTCGCCGTTTTTCGTGTACCAGAGCCCGTCCTTTGCAAACCGGTCGTACGGCACATACTCCGCATCATGGAGTTTAGCGGCAATCTGCGCTATTTTTGGGTCCGCATCTCCTTCAGCGAGCAGAATCTCATAGACAAGCGCCTCAAAAAACATCCCCTCCGCAGTCCGGTGCTCGGCTGCAGTTTCGGAAAAAAGAGCGGCACGGGGGGGTTTTGGGAGGTGAACTGCCGCACGTCTGATTTCGCTCTTTGAAATCTCCGCATCCGTTATCAGACGCGCAACATCTGCTGCCGACATGTGCAGTTCACATGCCCGGTTCAGCGGTGGGTGAAGTACGCAACCGCTTTTCCGCCTGCAGTGCTGTCAATTTTTGCAAAGCCGATGCGCTCAAACTGAACGATACGTCCTTCGTACTTCAGCACGTCCGGCTCGGCACATCCCGTCTGCATGCCTTCAGGGGTGAGAAGCTCGCAGGGCACGGTGTTTTCGGCAGGGAGCCACTGGATAATAGGCGCCTTCTCTTTTCTGGCATCCGCAAGCGAGTCACCCGCATACTCTGCGGATGTGCCGTCTGCCGCAATTCTGATGTTGAAAAGGTCCTTTAATCTGAGCAGTTTTCCTGCTTCAATCTCTTTTCGCGGAATCAGGACCCTGCCGGTAAACGATAAGACACGCTCGCCGCGCTCCGGCTTGTTCGGATACTTCGGAGCGTGCGCCTCGGTCTTCGGGGCGCCTGTAACCTCAATCTCTGCCGCGTCAGGGACAAAGAAGTACCGGTCCGCATCCGCATCGATGACCGCTTTGTTTGCGGCAAAAAGATTCTCCCATGAGAAGGAAATATCTGTGTCACCCATACCGATGTCAACAACCGACGCACGGACCGCATCCGCCTGAATGCCGCGGCGGGCTAAGGCGCGAAGGGCTCCTAAGTGGATGTCGTCCCATCCGGTGTAGAGTCCTTCGTTGATTCCTTTTCTCATGCCTGAGGTGGAAAGCTCCAGTCCGTCGATGGACATTCTGCCGTAGTGGTAGAAGTGGGGCATCTCCCATCCGAAGTATTTGTAGATATATTCCTGACGGCGGGTGTTTGCAATGTGGTCTTTTCCGCGGATGACATGCGTCATCCCGAGAAGGTGGTCGTCGATGGTGACTGAAAAGTTCATCAGAGGATAGACAAACACCTCGGGCTTTCTCGGATGCTTCGGGGACTTTAAAACCCGCATTGCAGCAAAATCACGGACTGCCGGGTCGGGGTGTGTGATGTCGGTTTTAACCCGCATCGTAATCTCCCCGTCATTGTATTTTCCGGCGAGCATGTCGTCGAAGCGTTTGAGCTGCTCTTCCACAGGCAGGTCACGGCAGGGGCAGGCGGTCTTTTTGAGCTTTAACTGTTTGAACTCCTCGTTGTCGCAGGTGCACATGTATGCGCCGCCGAGGGCGATGAGTTTTCGTGCATATTCGTAATAGATCTCAAACCGGTCGGACTGGTAGACGACGTCTGTCACACCGATGCCAAGCCACTTCAGGTCTTCGACGACCATGTCGTATGCTTCAGGGTCAACCCGTTTCGGGTCGGTGTCTTCGACGCGGTAGAAGAATTTTCCGCCGTATTTTTTCACGTAGTAGTCGTTGAGAACAGAGGCGCGGGCGTGTCCTAAGTGAAGGGGACCCGACGGGTTTGGCGCAAACCGCATGACAACCCCTTTTTCTGCTCCGGGGAGTGCGGGGAGTTCATGCACGCGTTCTTTTTTCTCGTGCATTTTGCCGATTGCGTCCGGGTTTAAGCGGGTGAGTTCCGCTTCGCGCTGTTCAGGGGCCATATCCTCCACTTTTTTGAGGATTGAGGGGAGCAGGGTGTTTATCTCTTTTGCCTTTGAACGCAGTTCAGGGTGGGTTCCCATGACCATTCCAAGGATAGCTCCCGCGCGGGGGACTGCCTTGTGCTTTACGGCATTTTCGAGGGCCATTATATAAATATCATTTTCAAGACCGGTGTTTTCCATAGTTGGTATATTATTGGTTGCGGGTAGTGTTTAAGATATCGACATATATCCGGCAAAGAAGAGACAGAGAAAAAGAAACCACAACTACACAAATAAATTAAAAAACGAATGGTCCCGAAGGGATTCGAACCCCTGACCTCCAGCATGTAAGGCTGGCGTCATAACCACCTAGACCACGAGACCAAGTTACCTTAATACATTGCTCTTCATTCGTAATTAAGGCTACGGAATAAAATTATTGAAAACACGGATAAACCGTGTTTTCGACAGACCCTGCACCAGGGGCTTATGCAAGTCCAAAGGACTTCAGGGTAACGTCTGCGTCGACCTTTCCTACGTGGTAGACCTTGCCGGAGGAAACTTCGTTAATGACAACCTCTGCCGGAGAGAAGAGGGACTTGTCAATCTTGAAGAAGTCGTAGCCTGCAGCCTTGAAGATGTCGTTGAACGGCTGACCGTATCCGTTGGATGCGCAGCTCGGAATCTTTTCCAGATAGTCAACGATTTCAGGTGCCTTCATCGTCAGGTAAATCTGACCGTGGTAGATGGTTGCATCGTTTGTGACACCCATTGCAAGCTTTGCGCCGCGTACCGGCGGAATCGGAGCGGAACCAGATGCTGCAATGATCTTTCTTGTGTCAAAGCCGAGCTCGTTTAACTTATAGACTGCAGTCTCAACACAGCGTCCTGCAACCTGGATGGAACCGACAAGGGAAGAGGTAGGAGCGACAAGCGCGCAGACATTTGCAACATCAACACCGCACTTCTCGGCAATCATTGCCATAACAGACTCTGACGGAAGCTTGTCTGCCTCAAGGCAGATAACGGTCGCATCGGACTCATCCTTGTAGTCGATAACCTCATAGGTGTGCTTCGGCTGCAGGGAAAGTGCTCTTGCAGGGCCGGAACCCATTGCAAAGAAGCCGTCGTG
>JAGHSU010000058.1 GCA_018065685.1 Candidatus Methanocorpusculum equi
TACTTTAAGGAGATTGTGTAGTCGCCTGCCTTGGAGGGCTGGAACCAGAAGTAGTGCGGGTGTGACGCTCCGACAATCTGTCCTACCGGACCTTCGATAGCGACGGCAGCTGCCGGTTTTTCTTCGGAGGAGGCGGGCTCGGATTCAGAATCGCCGTCGCGTGGTTTAATCTCCAGGTCTCCGCCTAACAGTCCGGGTCTGGAGAGCACCGGGGTGGACGTTCCGGTGAATTCTTTGTAGAGAATCTCGGATCCGGCAATGACCTGCCAGGTGTATCCGGTGCTTCCTCCGTTGTCTGGAACCTGGATTTCAAAGATTCCGCCAGTGGGGAAGTTGTCGTACCCGATAGAGGCCTTTACCGTAACGGAATAGGCCGGGTTTTCTTTGTCAATTGTTACCGCAGGAGTGGTAACACATCCTGCAATGAAGATGCAGCTGATTACGATGAGAACCGCTGCAAGGATAACTGGGGTAATCTTCTTCATACACTATACTATAGTACGTCTGATTATATAAACTTCTGTATTTATCCGAAAAAATATTTGAAAAAAACGAATCAGGTCTCCCTCTCTTCACCAGTCGAGGCTTTCTGTGTGTTCCAGGAAGTCGTAGATGCTCATCGTCAGTATCCCCTCTTTGTCACACTTTGGTTTTATAATATCCCGCACGACGATAATCTTCTTAAAGTTGTCGCCGACATTCTGCAGGGATTTTTTCTCCTGACGGATTTTCTCTGCAGAGGCCATCTCCATTGCGGACTGGATATAATACCGTTTGTTCCCCTGATTTGCCACGAAGTCAATCTCCAGATACTTACGCTGGTATTTTCCGTCACGTCCTTTCTCGGACAACTCAACGACACCGACATCAACCGAATACCCCCTCATCCGCAGCTCGTTGAATATGACGTTCTCCATTAGATAGTTCTCTTCCTGCTGCCTGAAGTTGAGGCGGGCATTTCGAAGCCCCACATCCTCAAAATAATATTTCAGGGGGGAGCCTATGTAATTTCTTCCGCGGATGTCGTACCTGTGTGCGGGGGTTATCAGAAACGCATCCTCAAGACAGGTCAGATAGGAGGCAATCGTAGTCGCAGTAATCTTTGATTTCCCCACACTCTGAAAAGTATTTCTGATTCTGTTGGGATTTGTAAGCGAACCCACCGCAGACGAGAGGGTATCTATCAGTATCCCCAGCTCGGCATCATTTCTGATATGGTGTCTTTCGATGATGTCTATAAGATAGGTCTCTTTGAAAAGATCAGTGAGGTATTTTACCTTCTGTGCATGGGTTTCTCGAAGGATAACCCCGGGGAGTCCTCCGTAGGTTATGTAGTCTGTCCATGCATCATATCTGTTTCCCTGATAGACACTCAGGAATTCTGCAAAGCCTGCGGGGTAGAGGTGGACCTCGTCGCCTCTTCCGCGGAATCCGGTTACAACATCCTTTGAGAGGAATTTTGAGTTGCTGCCTGTTACGTATATGTCAACATTTTTCAGGTAGAGAAGGCCTGTTAAGACTTCTTCAAAGCCCGGGACGAGCTGTATTTCGTCGAGGAGAATGTAATGCATTTTTGTGTCGCGGACGGATTCTTTCAGGCGGGTATAGAGGATTTCCGGGTCACGGCATTCTTTGAATTCAGGATTGTCGAGTTCTATTCGTATGATGTGGTCTTCGCTGATTCCTGACTCGAGGAGGTGTCGGCAGAAGAGGTTGAAGAGGAGATAGGATTTTCCGCATCTCCGGATACCGGTCACTATCTTTATGGAGCCGTTGTGTTTTCTCTGTATCAGTTCATTGAGATATCGTGTGCGGGCAAGTTCCATATTCTCTCCTGGAAGATATTTTTGCATGGTGATGCAGTTTTCTCTAATATGCTAGTTTTATATTGTGCTTAATTCGATATATAATTTGCCTTTTCGGCTTTTACCAGCTGATAAACGGTTTTTTGGTTTTCCGGAGAAAGTTCCTGGAAGATATTTTTGCATGAGGATGCAATTTTATCTAACAGACTCTTTTTATGTTTTGTGTAATTCGACTCATACGGTGCTTATTTGTAAATTATACTCTGTAAAAAGGTTTTTTGTTTTCTGGAAAAAGTGCCTAGAAGATATTTTTGCATGAAGATGCAGTTTTATCCGACAGGGGTTCGGGCGCGGGTACGTGTACATGTGCTCTTTGCAGCTGCAGGATACAGCCGTTCGAACAAACGATACAACAATCAGATACAATTATGATATGTGACAGCGTATAATAGACTGTATGAACATGAAAAGGACATTTGCCGGATGTCTGATTCTCATCGCAGTCCTCGCACTCGCCATAGTGTCCGCGGGCTGCGTGAACCAGCCGGCCGGAGATGAACAGGGCATAGATGTTCCTGATGTGTCGGATATCGTACGCCTCGATAAAGTGGAAAAAACCGGAACCACCTACAGTATCGGAGACACTATGGAGGTCATTCTGACTATCCGGGATGGAATGAAACTCTACGTGAAAGAGTGCGATGACGGTATATCGATTGACTCGAAGGAAATCTCCGTAAATCCCGGAGATAAAGAGATTTCCTGTGTCAAATTTACGATTACGGCCCTGAAAGAAGGAAACCATGCATTCCAGATTGGTATTGACCATCCTCTGAGCGAAGTATATGGTTTTGACGACGTAATCTATGAAGATACCATGCATGTGGTTGACACCGGAGACGAGCCGATGACCCCGCGCGGGGTATTCACCCGTATTAGCTATGCAGATCATCCGCCATACTCGGGAGAATTTGTTGAAATCTCCATCCGCGGAAATGCAACAACCGGATACAAATGGGTTGCAGCGGAAAACAAAGACCTTATCATCTCAGAGCCCGTCTACATCCCTGATGACGCACCGGAAGAAATGGCCGGAGTTGGTGGAACATTCCACTGGTATGTGACGTCCGATACCCCTGGAGACTATCAGTTTACCGCATACGAGATGCCGCCTGCAGGTGATGAGCCGACAGGACGTGTCATTGTCCCGATTGAGTTCGCGAAGAAAGCAGCTGATCTGCCCGATCCTGTTGTCTTATTCACCGTTGAAAAAACCGGAATCACCTACAACATAGGAGACACCATGGAGGTCATCCTGGGTGTTCAGAATGGAACAAAACTCTACGTGAAAGAGTGTGATGCAGGCATCTCGATTGACACAAAGGAAATCACCGTGAAGCACGGAGATAAAGAGCTGACCTGTTCCAAATTTACGGTCACTGCCCTGAAAGACGGAAATCACACGTTTTCAATCGGTATTGACCTCCCGGTGTCCTCGAACTCCGGTCTTGACAATGTTATCTATGAAGATACCATGCATGTGGCAAAAACCGGCGCTGAACCAATGACCCCGCGCGGTGTTTTCACCCAGATTGGAGAACATCCCCCACTCCCGGGAGAGTATGTTGAAATCTCCATCCGCGGAAATGCAACAACCGGTTACAAATGGGTTTCCGCAGAAAACAAAGACCTTATCATCTCAGACTCCATCTACATCCCCGACGAAGCACCGGAAGGAATGGTCGGAGTGGGAGGTACGTACCACAGGTATGTAACAGCCGACAAGCCGGGAGAGTATGAGTTTACTGCATACGAGATGCCGCCTGCAGGAGATGAGCCGACAGGGCGTGCCATAGTACCTGTTGTATTTGCAAAGAAAGCCGACTAACTCCTTTTTTCATTTTTTGAACGGACTTCCCCCCGTCAAATTGCAGGACGATAAACAGAATCCGCGGCAGAACGATTATAAAAATAAGAAAAAAAGCAAACCTCAGAGATTACCCGCGCTTAACGCAGACAATCTCAAGCACCCCGTTCCTTATCACAGACCCGGTCTTTGCAGGGTCAATCTCATGCTCGAGCGGAATCTCTGCCGTGTACTCCCTCTCTTTTCCGGTGGTAAGTTTCAGCTTCCCGTCAGCATACTCAACGGTATATTCCGTGCAGCTTCCGGGAAGCTCCGTCTGAAGCGTGTACGTCTCATCGCTTTCAAAAAGCTCCAGGGGGAGAAGGCGCCTGTTCGGCTTTGCCGACAGACCCGGGAAATCCGCTCCGAAAATATGCGGCTCCTTTCCTCCTCCGGCAACAACAAACTTCACCCCGATAACCGAGGGGCTGCCCGATGTCTTCCCGTCAGACGGGTCGGCAGCGCCTCCGGCTATCAGATGCCTGATGAGGTCAATGATGTCTTTTCCCGGGTCGTCCATAGCTGTCTTTTACACCTGTTTCCTGTTAGCTGCTGCTTCAGTTGCTGTTACTAAGTATCTCTCTGATTCTGTTAAAGTCTTTCTGATGAGCCTGCAGCAGAGAGGCAAGCTCCGCGGTTTCAGCGGCGGATTCATCTATGGCATACTCCGCAGCCTTAACCCGCGCATACGCTTTCTCCAGGGTCTTTCTCTCATCCTCGGTATATCTGTACTGCCACGAGGTCTTCTCCGCCTCAAGACGCCCTGCCTTATCAAGGGACGGTCTGACGCGCTTTAATGCCGCATCGAAATGCTGGCGGTAAACCTTAACGCTTTGAAGCGCGAGCTCCATCTCGTTCGCATCAAGCCCTCCGGCCTTTGCGATGAACTCACGGATTGCAGTCATCTTTGCCTCGCGGACGAGCGCCTCGATATCAGCCCCCACAAACCCTTCGGTCGCTTTGACGAGAGCATCCGCATCGACGTCGTCTGCCAGCATCTCCTGAATGTTTTTCAGATAGACATCAAATATCTGGCGTCTTCCAGCAGCATCCGGCGGCGGAACATAGATGTGCTGCTCGAGGCGACCGGGCCGAAGCAGCGCAGGGTCAATCATATCCGGACGGTTGGTAGCCCCGATGACCACCACGTTTTTGAGCTCCTCGAGGCCGTCGAGCTCAGTTAAGAACTGGCTTACCATGCTCTCTGTCACATGCGAAGAGCCCTCATAGCTTCCGCGTTTCGGAACCATCGAGTCAATCTCATCGAAGAAGATAATCGACGGGGCGGCAAGCCTTGCCTTGCGGAAGATTTCGCGGATGCCTTTTTCGGACTCTCCGACCCACTTCGACATCAGTTCAGGCCCCTTCACCGAGATGAAGTTGCACTCGGACTCGTTTGCAACGGCCTTGGCAAGAAGCGTCTTGCCGGTTCCTGGAGGTCCGAACATCAGAAAGCCCTTCGGAGACTTGGTTGCAAACTTCTTATAGACCTCACTGTATTTAATCGGCCACTCAACCGCCTGCTGCAGTTCATCCTTTACGGAGTCAAGACCCCCTACATCGCTCCAGTGAACATCCGGGACCTCCACGAAGACCTCCCGCATGGCAGACGGCTGCACCATTTTCAGTGCGGCATCGAAGTATTCTGCGGTGACCTTCAGCGCATCAAGCCTCTCCCGCGATGGCTTCTCTGCGGGGTTCAGTCCCGGGAACTCGCGGCGAAGGGCGTGCATTGCGGCTTCTTTTGCAACGAGGGCTAAGTCCGCTCCCACAAAGCCGTGGGTGCGGTTTGCGTACCGTTTGAGGTCAACGCTTTCACCAAGCAGCATATTTCTCGTATGAATCTGGAGAATCTGTGCCCGTCCGTCTTTATCAGGCACACCGATTTCAATCTCCCGGTCGAAACGTCCGCCGCGCCTGAGCGCCGGGTCGATGGCGTCGGGAAGGTTCGTTGCGGCAATGACAATCACGCGCCCGCGGCTCTTTAACCCGTCCATTAACGAGAGGAGCTGCGCCACGACGCGGCGCTCCATCTCGCCCTTCGACTCGTCACGCTTCGGAGCAATCGAGCCGATTTCATCGATGAAGATGATGGAGGGAGCATTCTCCTCGGCTTTCTGGAAGATTTCGCGGAGCTTCTCCTCGGAGTCTCCATAGTATTTGGAGACGATTTCAGGGCCTGAGATGGTATCAAAGTACGCTCCTGCCTCGTTTGCAACCGCACGGGCGATTAAGGTCTTGCCAGTTCCGGGCGGCCCGTAGAGAAGCACTCCCTTCGGAGGTTCGATGCCGAGCTTTTCAAACACCTAGGGGTTGCGCAGCGGGTACTCTATCATCTCACGGACAAGCGAGAGTTCGCGTCCGAGTCCTCCGATATCCTCGTAGTGGATGTTTCCTGCGGTTTTGCCCTTGGGGGCATCCTTCTGCTTTGTATGCCGAGCCCTTATAGGAGACCGTGGTTGATTCTCCGATGACTGCCGCATCTCCCGGGGAGATGTCTGCTATTGCGAAGTGTTCGGTGCTGTAGGATGCAAATCCTCCCCACTCAGAGAAGAACGAGCCTAACGAATCGAGTGAATCAAACGGGTCCCCGGCACGCTGCACATTGAAGGAGAGGATCTGTCCCTTTACGACGGGTTTTCCCGCATAGCTTCTGCGGATTGCCCGCTGCAGGCTGTCAGTGTCAATCCCGCTACCGCCGTCCAGCGGCTGAATGACGATTTTGTCCGCGGTCTTTAACTCCGCTTTTTCAACGGTTACGGTATCTCCGATTCCTGCTCCTGCAGTCGCACGGGTGTTTCCGTCGATGGATATGACCGAGATCCCGGTAACCGACCGGACGGCACTGGCAACAGCAAATCTTCTCCCGCTGATTTTTACATAATCGCCGGAGGAGATGCCGAGTTTTGCCATGTTTTCCGCGGAAAGACGCGCATAGCCTTTGTTGGCATCCGCATAGTCCGCTTCCTGAACAATTAATGATATTTTATTTGTATCGCTCATTTTGTATCACTCCTTTTAGTTGTATAATTAGCATTGATTTTTCTCGCATATATACATTCTACTCATGGAATTAAAATAACACGCATACGAAGCTTATTTATAGTCGTGCAATTCAGCAAACAACGGCCGCGCGCAGAAAACCGCGGTGAGAAAACCATAGTGTTTATCGTCTGTGATGTCCTATGTGTATCCATGTCATATTCATTTGCCAGATTCAAGTATGAAAACCGGTGCTCGATTCCCTGCAGCGAGCAGAAGATTTTTGCGGCGGAGAAGACGCGGATGAAACCGCATAAGGGACAGGGGAAGGAGAAAGGGAAGGAGTAAGTTTTGAGGGGGTTTTATCGGTTGAAATTGTATGTTCTGTGAGTTGTTGTAACTTAGGTGCGGCTTTTTGACGCGCATTCGCGCTTAGAACACGGATACCCACGGATGTAAACGGATGTCCACGGATACGCTCCGCGGGCGGTCGGCGAGATACGCCGACCGTTGCAGATGCGGATGAAATACGGATTTCGGGGTGCGGGGTGCTTGAGACAATATCTCAGGTAGATTTTTTCGGAGGAGTCAGGTACTTCTTCAAAAAAGTATTATGAATTGCTTTTTAACAATCCATTGTCATTCAAATACTGAATGAATCCAGCAATAATCCGGCTGAGTCTTTCCTCAATATCTGCCTCAACAAAATCATCCTGTTTAGCCAGTTCAAGAAGTTCCTGCACTTTCGTTGCTTCCTTCTTTTTCCCTTTCGCGTCTTCAAATCCGCAATAGTATTTCGTTTTGTCGCAAAACCGATAGTCTGATGCACGGATGTTGATTCTTTTTTCAAGGAGAGCTTTGTTTCCAAGGGATTCTATGTTATCTGGATTTTTCAAACTCTTCTCTTTATCCTGTCTGTTCTTAGCAAAAATGTGCTCGATTTCAAATGCTGAATCGAATGACAATAATTCCTGGTGTTCATTCTGATAAGCCCACCATGTTAACATTGATTTCGTTATTGCACGGTTATTAGTGAATGAGTGATTCAGTATCGCCGATTTCATCTTTTCCTCTTCAAACAGGAAGTCCTTAAA
Organism: Candidatus Methanocorpusculum equi; assembly: GCA_018065685.1. Taxonomy (GTDB): domain Archaea; phylum Halobacteriota; class Methanomicrobia; order Methanomicrobiales; family Methanocorpusculaceae; genus Methanocorpusculum; species Methanocorpusculum equi. The sequence continues at coordinate 7,788 of JAGHSU010000058.1, forward strand.
TTCAACATCAACGTGATTGACAATATTTATCATTTCGGCATAAACCGGTGTTCGAAGGGCGTTGACACCCGGATTCGTTATTGCATATGCCCAGATGAATCCAATAATCCGATTCAGGAACTGATAGAGTTTATCCTCATCCAACATTCCCTCATTGTCTCTGTTTTCCAAATAATACACTGACAGGAAATATGTCCACATGCTGTTAGGGGCATAATTTAAAATATAGAGTCTTCGAAGAATTTTATCAGTAAATCTTTCATCATCCTGTGATAAAACATCTCTCCAGAAACCTGCGAGATCTATCATATTCTCCAGAGTGTCTTCTCTTTTGAGTAAAGCGTATGAATCCCGTTCATAAAATGTTCGTAAAGCTTCGGTTGTTGACGTTTTAATGCCCTGCTTTGCTCGTACGAAATACATGTAACGGGAAAATATCTCATCCATGGGTGTCCCCTGTAACGGGTGAAATATGTCATTACACAGAATTTCAAGATTTTTCCATTTATTTATGAAATCGTCCTTCCTGCCCTGGTTGCTGTAATATTTGTAGAACTGTGCCTTGAAAATGTCAGCATCAGACAGCTGCTTTCCGCGATTATTCAAAGTCGAGAATATTCTTAATGCTGTATCCTGTGATTCAGCTTCAATTGGGGGCAGAATGCAGTTATTCAGAATACGCACGGGGAAATAACTAAAGTAATCAGGATAGTCATCTGTGAATTCTTTTATTTTACACTGGAAGAACAAATAATTTGCAGCATAACTTGACTTCTTACCTTCAGCATTCCCATCTTTAAGAATCGACAGAAATTCCTCTTTATCATTGTCAGTTGCAACCTCTGATGTAATCTTTAATTGAGATTTATCGGGGTCTCCAAATTCATCTGTTTTCCACACGCACTGTTCAATTTGATGGACTGCCTTCTTTGCCGTCTCACTTTTCATGTTGCCGTAGCGTTCATAAAACGCACGCAGCAAAAGCATGAGTGTCGTTAACCGCTGCTGACCGTCAATAATCTCAAGCTTGTTTTCCTCATTCTTGAATGTTACAATCGGCCCTAAAAAGTATTCATTACTGGTTGAAAACTTATTACAATCATTATCAGGGAATGCAAATAAGAATAAGTCATCCCAAAGTGTTTGACATTCTTTTTTGGTCCATGCATATGGGCGTTGATAATCCGGGATTAAAAAATCTGCTTTTTTATCAGAGAAGAGCGCCATTACATTTTTCTGGTCAATGTTTAGTTTTGACATGGCATCACGCTATAATCTTGTTATTTTTGTTTTTAAATATAATAAGTGTATGGATTCATTGTAGTGGGTGCGAAGTGGCAAATGAATACATTAATTAGTTTCTACATCAATTAGTCTATCACATATGTCTATAATAAAGCAGGAAATAGCTGCGGAAAAATTTGCTAAAGACTGGTCCGGCAAAGGGTATGAGAAAGGACAGTCTCAATCCTTCTGGATTACACTTCTCAGGAATGTATACGGCATTGAGGAACCTGAGAAATATATTTCATTTGAAGAGCAGGTTCATCTCGATCATACGAGCTTCATAGACGGGCATATTCCAAGCACAAAGGTTCTGATTGAGCAGAAGAGCATTGATAAAAAACTGGATGCACCCATTCGCCAGTCCGACGGCTCATTTTTAACTCCGTTTGAGCAGGCAAAACGGTATGTGCTCAATCTCCCGCTTTCAGAACATCCCCGCTGGATTGTTATCTCTAATTTTGCGGAGTTCCATATCTATGACATGGAGCACCCGGAGAAGAAGGATCCGGAGGTTGTTCTTCTGAAAAATCTCGGCAAGGAATATTCCCGGATGCAGTTTCTGGTGGATGATAAAAATACTGCTGTCGGTAAAGAGATGGAGGTTTCTTTCCAGGCGGGAGAACTTGTCGGAAAGCTCTATGATTCGTTTTTGAAGGAGTATAAGGATAGGACAAATCCTGAGTCGTTAAAGAGTCTGAACAAGCTTTGTGTGCGGCTTGTGTTCTGTCTTTACGCAGAGGATGTAGGGGTTTTTCCGGTCAGAAATCAGTTCTTTAATTATCTGAATAAGTATTCTGCAGGCGAGATGCGAAACGCTGTCCTGCGTCTTTTTGCTGTTCTGAATCAGGAGGAGTCCAAGCGTGATCCGTATCTGGAAAAGGAGCTTGCTGATTTTCCGTATGTAAACGGCGGTCTTTTTGCGGATGATACTATTGAGGTTCCGCAGTTTACTGATGGCATCAAAGATTTACTTCTGAGACATGCGAGTGAGGATTTTGACTGGTCTGAGATTAGTCCTACGATTTTCGGTGCTCTGTTTGAGAGTACGTTAAATCAGGAGACACGCAGAAGCAACGGGATGCACTATACGTCTATTGAAAATATCCATAAGGTTATTGATCCGCTGTTTCTTGACGGCCTCTGGGATGAGTTTCGCCGTATTTGTGACTCGTATTCAAACACAGATTCCAGAAATAAGCAGCTTGAGGTGTTCCATAAGAAGCTTTCGAAGCTGCGGTTTTTGATCCGGCGTGCGGTTCCGGGAATTTCCTGACTGAGACATATCTTTCTCTGCGCCGTCTGGAGAATGAGATTACAAAACTGACGTCGAAAGGTCAGATGCTTTTTGATGGTGAGGGCGTTATTCAGGTTTCTATTCAGCAGTTCTATGGTATTGAGTACAATGACTTCGCGGTGAATGTGGCAAAGACTGCTCTCTGGATTGCTTAGTTCCAGATGATGAAGGAAACGGAAAAGATTGTGTCTCTGGGTGTTGAGTTCCTGCCGCTGAAAACGTACACGAATATTGTGGAAGGGAATGCTCTCCGTATTCCCTGGGAAGAGGTTGTACCGAAGGATGAACTAAGTTACATTATGGGTAATCCTCCGTTTTTGGGATATTCGCTTCAAAGCGAAGAGCAGAAGAAAGATATGTTATCTGTATATGTTGATACAGCTTGAAAACCACTTCACGGTGCAGGAAAGATAGATTATGTTTCTGCCTGGTATTATAAAGCTGCTCTGTTTATGCAAGGAACAAATATCCACACGGCTTTTGTTTCAACGAACTCAATCACTCAGGGAGAGCAGGTTGCTAATGTGTGGAAACCACTGTATGAGATGTTTGGTATCTCTATTTTATTCGGTTATCAGACGTTTAAGTGGGGAAATGAAGCAAGAGATACAGCTGCTGTTCATTGTGTGATTGTCGGATTCACTGCGGAAAAGACGTCTTCTGCTCTTCGTTTTATTTTCGATAAAGATGGAGTGAAACACTTCGCTAAGAATATCAGTCCGTATCTTGTAGAGATGCCGACTGTTTTTATCGAAGCACGGAGTAAGCCGTTGTGTGACGTTCCTTTAATGTCAGCGGGTGGAAAACCATCCGATGGAGGATTTTTAATTCTCAGTGAAGAGGAATATCTGGATTTAGTAAAACGTGAACCTCAGGCTGAAAAATACATTAAGAAATTCTCCATGGGAAATGAATTTATAAATAAGATTCCGCGTTATTGTCTGTGGCTTGTTAATTGTCCGCCAAATGAATTACGCGATATGCCTCTTGTCATGAAACGTGTTGCAGGAGTTAAACAGTTCCGTGAACAGAGTAAGAAGGAAGCAACACGGAAAAAAGCGGCAACACCAATGCTTTTTGATGAAGTAAAAATGCGTGATGGTAACTATATTGCAGTCCCTAAAGTGTCATCAGAGAATCGTGACTATATCCCGATGGGATTTTTATCTTCCGATACTGTTGCAGGGGATATGTTGTTTATGGTTTCTGATGCAACACTCTATCATTTTGGAATTCTCACATCTAAAATTCATATGGCTTGGGTTGAAACTGTTTGTGGAAGACTGAAAAGCGATTACCGTTATTCTAATAACATTGTTTACAACAATTTCCCATTCCCAAATCCAACACCCGAACAGAAAGCAGCCATTGAGGAAGCTGCACAGAAGGTCCTCGATGCCCGTGCCCTTTATCCTGAGGCGAGTCTTGCGGATTTATACGACTCCTTAAGGATGCCCCCTGAGCTGCGCAAAGCACATAACACATTAGACAAAGCGGTTGAAAAGGCATACGGACAAAAGTTCGCGGATGAAAGTGAAATCGTTGCCTATCTGATGAAGGAATATCAGCGGCTTGTAAGCGAAGAAGGGAAGAAAAAAAATAATCTTCTTCTATCTTCTACTCATTCAGCCCGGATCCTGCTGCCGGGAAACCCCCAGTACAAATCCGAGTGATTCTCCCCCATCCGAGTGATTCTCAAAAACAGAGAATCACTCGGAAATTATTCCATATTCAAACCTGTTTTCAAAAATAAACCCTTAAAACAGTATTTGTTAAAATCCGAGTGATTCTTTTTGAACTTATGAGCTCTTTACCCCTATGGAAATCGCTAGTGGATATATACTCATAATTGATTTCCCCATCTAAATTATATCATACAACAAAAAAGAATCACTCGGATTTTCATTAAAATA
>JAGHSU010000034.1 GCA_018065685.1 Candidatus Methanocorpusculum equi
AGTCCTCTTTTCAGGGATGAAACCTGCCCCGGAGTAAACCGGGTAACAAATCAGGACAGATCACAATGTCTTCAAATTTAGTACTCTTAATTTGCACGATAGTCATGACTATCCTGCAAATTGTTCACAGTATATGTGAACTCGCCGATCGGATGAATAAAAAGAGATGACAGGAATTTTCCTGTCATCTTTTTTACCGGCGAGGGCTTTGCTCGTTTTTAGGTTTTTAATATATTAAAAACGAGCAGGAGGGTTTCTAAACGAGCAGATACCCTTAAAAACGAGCAGAGAACGAAACCCTATTTCCGTATTCGTTAATTGCCTTACGAGTACGGACTTTACGAGCATTTTTTTAGAGTTACTCTGAAATGGAGAGTAAGGAGGATTTCAGCACGACGTTACCGATAAGGTTGTGAAACCTCTTGGCGCGACCTCTGGATGCGTGTATGTTTCTGCTTTTTGGATTGGTGAAAAAATGTTTTACTCGAAGAGCCGATTGAAGAACAGGACGATTAACTTTTTTGATGGTGTGGATTACGCTTAAATATACAAAAAAACACCATGAATACATGGTAAGAACAATACATGAAGGGGGAGCGTTTACATTCCCAGAATCCAAACTGTCAATTAATAAACCACTTTCGCCAAATTGTCTTTTAGGATTACATGAAGGGACTACTTTCGTTTTAAAAGTGTTAAAACCTGTTGAGATTGTTTTTCAAAGAAACAATGGATTTCCAAATTCCACATCTGATTTTGACGCATTCGATGTGTTTCTATTTGATAAGAAAGGACTTTCGCGCGTAGGAATAGAATCTGCGGATAATCTTTCTACAATAATAAAACACGGTGTGCAGAAACAAACACTGTTTTCAAACCCCGTAGTAAACTGTATTTCGAGTGAAGATTACGAATCTATTTTAGAGGATGCCGGAGGAATGTTATACGGACGCAGATGTAGAGTCCCCTCTCAGAAAAAATCGTCTGTCAAAATTGTTCGGAAACCTGTAAGAAAACCTGCTGTAAAACGGCAGACCAGAAAATAACTTTTTTTCAAGGGTTACTTTTAAATACACCGCTTGGGATTTCTATTGTATGTCTACATTAAACGAAATTAATAGAGCGAGACAGTGCATTAATCAATGCAACGCTATTAGAATTAAAGATAGAAATGGAAATGTTGTCATATTTTGGATAAAAAATCCATCGGACAATAAATGGTATTCCGCAGATGTCAATGAAAAACGGGAGAAGTTGTAAAATTACAAGGGCTTGCAAACACGGATACTATCGCTGAAATGATGGTTGAGTATAAAGAGTATGGATATTCAGTAGATACTAATTATATCGAATTCTCATTTGACAGAATGAGCGAATTATCAAAATCTTTTAAACATCATCCGATAACACGTTATGGTGTGAACTATAATTATCGTGAGGCAGATGACCCATCTACGAGAAAAGCTCAATCTGGAGATTATTCTACCACCGAGAGATTTCATGGAAAGCGCACGCACGTACCTAAGAAAAGTCTTGCTGACACGTTTGATAAAAACTTCAGAAAGATGCTTTAACCACCCCCCCCCTTTTCAGACTTACTCTCCAATTACGAGTAAGTCATTTTTTCCCTCCTCTCTGGCTGTAGAAAACGGCTTCCAGCCTGTGCCCTGTAATTCTGCTCTTTTTATGTTGTTCGTTAATTCCTATCGAAGATAGGAATAAACGAGCAGATGGGTTAATTAACGAGCAAGCCCCTTAAAAACGAGCAGATGGGAATAAACGAGCAAAGCCACCGGCGAGGAAAGGTTTATCTTCTTTTACATCCCATTATGTTATGTAACTTTGTTACCAGACTGGTTCCCTGAACTGGTTTGTTATCAAGAGTACTAAATCGGAACGCTGGTGCTGTCCCGGAAGTTGTGACCCGGGACAACAGGTACCGCGTTTTTGGTGACGGGCTTTTTTGTGAGTATAATTTACGGCAACGGCAGTGTTCGCACTGCGTATAAGAAAGAAGCAAAACCAACCGGGCACCTCTTTTTTACGGGAATACCTGTCCGGAGTCACAATCTATCTCTCATCTGCACGCAAACAGAGAGAATTTTATAGAGTGCACGCAAAATATATACATACTATATGTTTGAAGCGTTAAAAAAGAAACTCGGACTCGGAAAGAAAAAGAAACAGGAGGAGCTCCCGGAGACCGGAGGAGCCGCTGCAGAGGATATTCTTGAAGAAACCCCGGTCACTGCAGAGCCTGCGGCATCGGATGATACTGCATCCGCTCTCTCTGCTGCGCCGCAGAAGACCGCATCTCCTGCGTCTGCCGCTCCTGCATCAGCGGCCGCTCCCGCAGAAGAACCGGAAGAAGAGGATGACGGGGAGAGTTCAGGCGGTGTCTTATCAAAACTGAAAAGCCTCATCGTCGACCACAAGGTCACCCTTTCAGACAAGGCAATCGATGACGCGCTCACCGACCTCCAGATGGTCCTTCTCGAATCGGATGTAGCATATCCGGTAACGGAAGCGATCGTCGCGTCCATGAAAGAGGAGCTTTCCGGAAGCAAGAAGAAGATGTTTTCCTCCTCGGAAAAAGTAGTAACCGATGCCTTAAAGCACGCAATTGAGAGTGTGCTCGGGACCGGTTTCGACCTCCCCGCCTATATCAATACGCATGAAAAGCCGGTCAAAATCCTCTTCACCGGCGTGAACGGAACAGGAAAAACCACCTCTGTTGCAAAAATAGCGGCATATCTGCAGAGTCAGGGATTTTCCGTTGTGGCAGGAGCGGGAGACACCTTCCGTGCAGGGGCAATCGAGCAGCTGCGTGTTCACTGCGACCGTCTCGGGGTAAAGCTCATTGCACACCAGGAAGGAGCGGACCCCTCTGCAGTCCTCTATGATACCGTTGAATATGCAAAGGCCCATCAGACTGATGTTGTGCTGGCAGATTCCGCGGGAAGATTCCACAACCGTGCGAACCTGATGAGTCAGCTCGATAAAATCAAGCGTGTTATGAAGCCCGACCTGGTCTTCTACGTGGACGAGGCTGTTGCCGGAAACGATGCGGTGATTCGTGCCGAGGAGTTTGAAAAGACGGTCTCAACTGACGGTGTCATTCTTACAAAGGTCGATATGGACCCCAAAGGAGGGGCAGCAATCTCTATTGCCTACACCATCGGAAAGCCGCTGGTGTTCCTCGGCGTGGGACAGGAGTACACGGATATGAGGCCGTTTACGCCGTCGCTTATCATTGATGAAATCTTCGGGGAGGAGAAATAATGGGAATGGATTCACTCTCGTCATCCTTAAAGGATGCCTTACGAAAGCTTGCCGGAAAAACAATCATTGACCGTGCGGCAGTTGATGAGCTGGTAAAAGACCTGCAGCGTGCGCTTCTGACAGCCGATGTCAATGTAAAGCTTGTGATGCAGCTTTCGCAGCGGGTAAAGGCCCGTGCGCTTGATGAGGAGCTTCCAAAAGGCATCAACGCCCGCGAGCATGTGCTGCGGATTGTCTATCAGGAGCTGGTCTCCCTCGTAGGGCGCGAAGCAGAGTTTTCCTTAAAGCCGCAGAAGATTTTAATGGCAGGTCTGCAGGGTTCAGGTAAGACCACGACGACCGGAAAGCTCTGCCGCTACTTCCAGAGAAAGGGTATGAAGGTCGGGGCAATCGGGGCCGATAACTTCAGACCCGGTGCGTATGCCCAGCTTTCGACGCTTTGTAACAAGATTAATGTCCCCTGCTACGGCGACCCGAAGGAAAAAGACGCGGTAAAGATTGTAAAAGACGGTCTTGCGGCGCTAAAGGATGTGGAGGTCATCATCGTCGATACCGCAGGACGTCACGCACTCGAGGATGATTTAATCGAGGAGATAACGCAGGTTAATGAGTTCTTAAAGCCGGACCACCGCTGGCTTGTGCTCGACGCGGCAATCGGTCAGGCTGCCCGCGAGCAGGCGAGACGCTTCCACGAGGCAATCGGCATCGACGGGGTTATCATTACAAAGATGGACGGTACCGCAAAAGGCGGAGGAGCGATGTCTGCGGTCTCCGAGACGGAGTCGGGTATCGTCTTTATCGGGAGCGGAGAAACCATCGAGGACCTGGAGAAGTTCGAGGCAAACGGATATATCTCGCGTCTCCTTGGAATGGGTGACCTGAAGGCACTTGTCGAAAAGGCCGAGGAGACCATTAAGGCGGAAGACGTCGATGTCAATAAGATGCTTCGCGGGAAGTTCACGCTCAATGACATGTATAAGCAGCTTGAGGCGGTGCAGAAGATGGGCCCCTTAAAGCAGGTGATGTCGATGCTTCCGCTCGGCGGAGCAAAGCTTCCGGAGGGTGCCCTGGATGATGCAGGTGCGAAGATGAAGCACTTCCGTATTATCATGGATTCGATGACGCCTGAGGAGCTTGAGGACCCGTCCCTGATTAACACGTCGAGGATGATGCGTGTTGCGAAGGGGTCCGGGACGTCTGTGGATGATGTGCGGGATCTGATGAAGTATTACAAGATGATGCAGAAGACCCTGAAAGGGTTTAAGGGCAACCGTATGATGATGGGTAAGATGATGAAGCAGATGCAGAAGCAGGGGATGGGGTAAGGTCCCCTCGTTTTTATCCGGCGTCTGTTTTTTGTTTTTTTAATTGGGTGTGTTCTGCGGGTTGTTGTAACTCTCAGTGCTCTTTGTCGTAAAGCCGGTGGGCTGCGGCTTGAAACTGCTGCTGTGGAAAACAAAGAACAAACAAAAGAGCAAATCACCAAACGTGGGTACTCGTGTGTCCCGGGCTACCACCTCCGGGGCAGTACACACGTTCCGAACTAATTTTAACCAACAAATCCGTTCAGAGAACGAATCAGGTAACGAAGTTACATGATATTATTGATTCTAAAAAGAGATAAACCTTTCCCAACCGGAGCGCAGAACAGAAAAGACAACAGGGAAAATCCCTGTTATCTTCTCTTGTTCCTAATCGATCCGATTTCACGCAAAGCGTGGATTATCTGCAGAATAGCGGATACTGCCGTGCAGATAGTTAAAATGAGTTCGTTAACCGGCATGGGTAGATGCCTTCCTGTATTTTTTCATCCGGTTGTATCCGGAGCATGCACTGCCGTTCAAAATGAACGGAGTACATGCGGGGGATATGTATGTTACTTACGGAATAAATAATTAATCAATCAAAAACACGATTTTTTATGAAAAAAGTGGTGACAAAATGTCACATTTTTGTCACAATTTATGTATCATGCAGGATGCAGGGGCCCGAAAATCCGGTGTCTGCTGACAAATGTGTGCCAAAAAGATGTACATTTTGGCACGGATTTTTGCGGGAGAAAAGCATAAACCAGACGGTTTTATAAGCTGAATGTTTGATTGCAGGCAGATATGTCCTGCAAATCATGTGCAGGATTTTTTTGGTGTTTTGTGTGACGGATGCTTTTTATTTTTCCATGTTTTTTCTGCCGCTTTCTCTGCCAGTTGGTCTTGGGTGCTCTTTGTCATAAAGCCGGGAGGAACCACGTATGCTTTACGTTAAATAGCTGATATGCCAAATAGATAAGCAATGGTTATAACAGGGGAAAGGAGTTTTGAGGAATTACATACTCTGGCACTCACAGCGGCAAGGAATATTCATCTTCAGGACGAAGTTGAGCACGGACGAAGTATAGATAAGTACGGGACGATTAGGAAATTTTCCGGAGATAAAGACGGGGTATACATAGACGTCACAGAGGACACACGAATTATTGTTCACAATCATCGCCAGTCAGAGACTGGCTCACGGCTCACGATTCGCTGCACTCATCCCTCGCCACCCTCACGAATTTAAAGCCCCGAATACATTTTCAGGATATGATGTTTACAATTTTTTAGCGAACAGACAGTTGTGTGAATCCATTGTCTGCGGATATGGATATTATTTTTATTTGAAGAGGGGGACGTTTATGAGGAGCCCGATGGAGGTGAAAAACAGCCTGGAAAGACTCTATCAGGAGGTAATAAGAAAAGTGGGGGATACGTATGCAGCAGATCCTTCAAACCAGCACAAGTCCCTAAAATTCCGGACAAAAGAGCTTAACATACTGTTTGAAGCCGAGTTTCATAATGAACTGACAAAAGAGCTTGGAAGGAAAGGATTATTATATGGGAGAGTTAAATTATAAAGCATGACACGCATCAGACTATGTTCCGGTCGGGGATTGGCGTTTACCGAGGATGAGGTGAAAAAGCTCTTTGAAAACAAAGAGAAGG
>JAGHSU010000123.1 GCA_018065685.1 Candidatus Methanocorpusculum equi
TGTCTCTTTCTGGATAAGCTTGCATCCAGTGCCCAGAAGACCTTTACGATACGAAGGGTGTTCTGGGTAACCGGCTCGGAGAAGTCACCGCCGGCAGGAGATACTGCACCGATAACGGAAACAGAACCTGAGCCGCCGTTTAAGGACTCGACTAATCCTGCACGCTCGTAGAACTCGGAAAGTCTGGAGGACAGGTATGCCGGATATCCTTCTTCACCGGGCATCTCTTCAAGTCTGGAACAGATTTCACGCATTGCTTCCGCCCAGCGGGAGGTTGAGTCTGCCATTAATGCGACATCGTATCCCTGGTCACGGAAGTACTCTGCGATGGTGATACCGGTGTAAACCGATGCTTCACGTGCTGCCACAGGCATGTTCGAGGTGTTTGCGATAAGGATAGTTCTCTCCATCAGAGAGTTTCCGGTCTTCGGATCGGTTAACTCCGGGAACTCGGTAAGAACTTCGGTCATCTCGTTTCCGCGTTCACCGCATCCGATGTAGACCACAATCTCTGCATCGGACCACTTTGCAAGCTGCTGCTGGGTAACCGTCTTTCCGGAACCGAACGGACCCGGAATTGCTGCTGTTCCTCCCTTTGCAATCGGGAACAGACCGTCGAGAATTCTCTGACCAGTTAACAGCGGAATGCTTGGAGAGTGTTTTTCGACATACGGACGCGGGACACGAACCGGCCACATCTGCATCATCGGGAATGCCTCTTTCGAGTCGAGTTCAATGACGATGTCGTCAACAGTGAAGGAACCTGCTTCAATCTTGGTTACTTTTCCGCCCTTTGCGTTCGGCGGAATCATAATCTTGTGAACGATGGATCTGGTTTCCTGAACTGTTCCGATAACCTGACCGGGCTTTACGGTGTCTCCGACCTTTACGACCGGTACAAACTCCCACTTCTTTTCATGGTTCAGACCCGGAGCGGTAACTCCGCGGGAGATGAAGTTGCCCATCTTCTCGATAAGCACTTCCAGCGGACGCTGGATACCATCGTAAATACTGGTCAATAATCCCGGGCCGAGCTCAACTGCGAGCGAAAGACCCGTGTTCGTGACAGGCTCTCCCGGACGGATTCCGGTAGTGGACTCATAGACCTGAATGATGATATTCTCACCATCAATCTTGATGACCTCACCCATCAGCTGCCTATTGCCCACTTTGACCACATCGTACATGTGTGCGTCAAAGTTAATTGCAGTAACAACTGGTCCTGCAATGCGTTTGAGTATTCCTGTATCTTTGCTTTTTACTTCCACAAATCAACACCCACCGAACGTTTAATACGCTCTCTTAAGGAGAGACCTGCTTCCTGACCGCCTAATGTTACAATTGTCGGACGGACAGAATTTTCAATGATTACCTGCAAACGGCGCGGTAAAGACTCAAGGTCTGCTGCCTGCAGAACGAGAATGCCGACATTTTCGTCGTCCATTACCTTCTGGATCATCTCTGCGAGTTTATCAGGAGTTTCAGCAGAGTACGTCTTCTGAATTCCAGCTAACTGGAATCCGACGATAAACTCCTTGTTTCCAATAACTGCTATCTCCATGTTACATCACCAGATAGTGTTCCAGAGTTTCCGCATCAAGCCCTGCCTGCTTTCCGCGGGCAAGTGCTCTCAGGTTTGAAACCTCGTATTTCTTCCGTTCAAGGTAGACCAGAAGCGGAGAGATGGAGAACGGATGGCGTTTTGACATACGGTTCATCTGTTCAAGCTGTGCAGTTGTCAGTGAACTTTCAATCTCATACACCGGCTTTTTCTCACGCAGTGCTTCAAGGGCCTCCAGTAAAACGGGAGCCTTTACTTTTTTCTTCAGCGAATCGACAACCTCTTCCAGCGGTGCGCCGGTAAGTCTCATGAACTCTTCCGGTTTGATGTTTCCGCCTTCAATCCAGAACTTCTGCTCTTCTGAGGTCAGTGCTCCCTGAGCACGGATTCTGAAGAGATTTGTAATGTTTTTGATGTCGATTTCGAACACAACATACTTTAAGAATGCATCAGCACCCATCATGCCGCCGTGTCCCGCCTTTAAGAGCGTCGCATAGTAATACTTGTACAAATCGTTTTCAATCTCTCCGAATGATTTCTTATCAAGAGCAGCGCTGAGTTTTTCGCTGATGATGTCAGAGATTGCCTTAATCGGCAGGGTCTCAACAACTCTCTCGATTGATGATTCGGAAAGCATATGGTCAAGTGCAGCTGCATCAAGTGCACCTGCAGGTACAAGTACAGCTTTAATCTTCCCTTCGGAAAATCCAAGCTGTTTACCTCGGAGAATAGTCAGAATATTCTGAATATCCCACTTATGAAGGTAATCTCGGGTAAATCCTTTCAGTTCTCCGGGAGCCAGGTTGATAATACGCTGGTACTCCTTTGCGAGATTCCAGGACATTGCGTTTTCAATGAGGTCAACTCCTGAGAAGGAAGATGATAGTTCATCGATTTCGCGCTTATACTCCATCTCTTCCACAAGTCTGGTAAACTCGGGAAGACCCATGTTTAACATGCGGCGGTACTCGTCTTTTGCAATAAGCTTCGACTTTCTGACACGCATACGTGTTGAAACATAGATATCTGGGGCAGAACCGCTCGATACATCTGTCATTTTAACCTCATCCAAACAGAATTTCCGATGCGTCCTTTAAGCTGGACTCCCAGACATCGTTCATAAATGTCTCGTAGGAGTAGTCCAGGGTAATCTGACCATCGGTGCTTTTGACAATTACACCGCCGATGATGTCATCGGTGCCTCCAAACGTAAATCCGGAAAGAGACTTTAAGCCGAGTGCTGCCTCAACTGCCTTCTGATCTTCAGCGTTCGAGAATACTTCTCCCTTCTTAATCTGCTCTGCAGCATCTTTGAGAAGTTCCTTGATTGCTTTCTCATTGGTTTTGGCAGGAAGCTTTGCGATGGCATCGGCTGCTCCGGCATACGCCTTATCGAGAAGGTCTTTCTGTGCATTTAACAGTTCACGTTTTACCACAAGATTTGCACTTGCAGCTTCACGGACTTCAACTCTCTCCGCCTGGATTTCTGCTTCCTTTTCCGCGTCGAGTTTGATTGCTTCTGCACGTTTGCCTGCTTCGCTGATAATGGCTTTTGCCTGAGCATCAGCCTCTGCTTTGATGGCAGCTGCTTTTGCGTCGCCCTTTCTTCTGATTTCGTCTACAACTTCCTCAAGTCCCATGTTAAGCGTCCCCGCTTAAATGAACATGATCATAATTGAGACAACGAGACCAAGGATAACGAGAGTTTCCGGAATTGCGATAAAGACGAGTGCTAAACCGAGCATTCCTTTGTCTTCTGCAACTGCACCGAATGCAGCGGCTCCGATACCCTGCTGGGCAAGACCGGTACCGACACCGCCGAGACCGACTGCAAGACCTGCACCAATGTTGCCGAGTCCTTTTCCAATAAGCTTTGCTGATTCTAAGTCAATTAATGCTTCAATTGCCATATTTTATTCCTCCGTGAACTTTCTGTTGTGTCCGAAAGGTTTGTAAATTATGCCGCCGCCCTGATAGAATTTCATGAAGAATTCCACGAAGTGAAGACGAATGGAGTTGATTGCACCATCGAGAACACCAAGGACTGCGTTAACGGCGTGTCCGACTATGATAAGCAGAATTGCCGCGATTATTAAGACGATACTAAGAACGGTGAAACCTCCGTCAAATGCTATGCCGAAGAACATCCTGGCAAAGTAGTTGACAACCATACCAATAGCCACAGAGGATAATCCTATTGCTGCAATACGAGAGAAAGATAACATGTGGGATAACAGGTTGCTTGGAAGTTCCATAAGGTCAAGCGGGTTTTCTCTAACAACAAAGACGAGTCCGGCGACAAACATAACGATAGCGATAATGAGTGTTACAGTACCTGCAGTGCCTGGAATGTATGGAATCCAGACTAACATGTTTGCTTTTGCAAGGACAACGTTTAAGTCTATTAATGAGAATATTGCAAGTAACATACCCCAGAGCATAAAGTTCCATCCGAGGTTGGACAGAATTGCTTTTGTTCTGTGCGGACCTTTGTGGTCCATTCTTGCATGGTTGATCATTCCGAAGATTCTACCTACGCTGATGTAAAGGATACCGAGTGCAACAGATAAGACAAGCAGGTCCATAATATTTGGAGCGTGTACTTCTCCTATCGGTAAGTGTCTTACAAAGAGCAGCGGGTGCCACCAGAGCGATAATGTGAAAAATTCACTGTAAATCAAACCAAAGACGATGGTCGATATAGACACACCGTACATGACACCCATGATTTTTTTACCCATGTCACCAAGGCGCAGGATAAACTTGCGCAGGATAAGGGTAATGATAAGGTAGATAAGACCGTATCCGACATCTCCGACAATGATACCGAATAAAATCTGGAACATTATGCCAAGGATGATGGTCGGGTCAAGTTCTCTGTATTTCGGACGTGCGTACAGGTCCAGTAATACCTCACCCGGTTTAGTGATTCCGGGGTTGTTATACTCTACCGGTACGTCTTCATAGTTGATGTTTTCTTCATCAACTTCAACAAATATTTTTCCGCCGGCTGCCTGATTAAGCGCGGCTTTAATCTTTTCAACGTCGTCAAACGGCACCCATCCTTCAAGGACGAATGTTTCTTCGGTTGTTGCGAACCGAAGCGGTGCCTCAGCGCGTTCTACATCACACGACAGTACCTCATCGCATGCTGCAAGAAGGTCTGCGTATTTTGCCTTTGCTTCCAGAACTTTGGTATTTGCTTCTTCTGCATCTGCTTTTGCAGCGGTCAGTTCAGCATTGTATTTGTCAAGTGCTGCCTGAACAGTTCCTGTCTCATTGGGCAGGGCAACTGCGGTAAAGCCTGCATCGGATAACACCTTTTCTGCCGTTGCTGCGTTTTCTTTTCCGGCAAAGAGAACAAGGAATCCGGTTTCCTTTCCGGGTGCGAAGTATTTTTCGCAGGGGAAGTCAAATTCGATGTCATGCTCAAGATATCCTGCAAAGACAGAGAGAGTCTCATATCCGCGGTATAACTCGAGTTCTGCAGGAATTAACGCAAAAGGCGTCAGTTCTGCTATACGCTGTTCACATTCCCGTATTTTTGCCTCAGCATTCGAACGCTTTGCCGTGAGCGCATTTACTTCCTCGGAGATTTTAGGAAGTTCTTTTTTAATTGCTGCTCGAATCGTGTTTGCTGATTGGACGGGGACGTCATGCTGCGTCTTAGGGGATGTCTGGAATACGTTTTCGATGGATCTGACTTTGATTAAGTCAGTGGAAAGTTCCCCTGCGTTTTCCATAGGGGTACCTATCTTAACTCCTTCGTATCCTTCTTTTCCCTGGTCGACAAAATCAGTGATGTGGAATACCCGGTGACGATAAAGTTCGCTCACTACTGACGCCATCTGGTCTTTACCGGCGGCAATGACCAGACGGGTCATCGGTTTAGGCTGAAACATGCAGTTTCTCCTTAAACCGCTCTACGAACAGTGAAACCGCCTGCTCAAGCTTTTTACTGCCTGCTGCAGTCAGAGCATCTGCTTCTGCTTTGCCCTGTCTGACAATAGCTTCGTGTTTCGCTGCTGCTACATTCCGTGCATCTAAACGTTTCTGCTTCTTGTAGTCCTCGGCAACTGCTGTCGCCTTTGCAATGATGTTGTCTGCTTCGAGTTTTGCGGCAGCTAATGTCTGCTCCGCTGCCTTCTCTGCAGCCTCGATTGTGGACTTACTTTTGGCTTCGGTTTCTTTAATGCTTTTAGAACCTCAGTTTTCATCCAACCCTCCTCTCACGGCACGTATTATATTGAACTCGTAGATATTTTAATGTAGGGTATTCATTCCGAGAGAGGGGATTTTTATGCGTTCCTTCCCTCCCCTGTCTTTCAGTTTCCCTCCTCACATTGTTTTCCTCTATCTCCTGCCCCGTATCTGCCGTTTCCTTTCGCTTGATTTATATGTTTTCACGACATATTACCATAAAATGATCCGGGAAGTGCAGCGGATTGACCATATTGAGTTCGATTCCGCAAAATACACGGCATCCTTTAGCGGCATAACGGTCCCGATTTCCCTGATAAAGGTCACAGAAGGGGAGGACTGCGGACGAAAACGGCTGACAGTGGCCTATAACGGCGAGGTCTATGTCCTGCGCTCGTATACATCAGACGCGGCAGAGATAACATCCGCAGAGCACCGTATAGCAGATGCGGTAAAAGCATATCATGCCGCGTGCAAAGCACATGAAGCGGATTTAAGGAAGCAGGCACGCGAGGAGAAGCGCAGAAACGGCAAACTCGCGCAGATGAAGGAGCGGATGGAGTATGCACAGGAAAATGCGCTTCGTATCGACAAGAGGAAAGGCCGTGTGCATTTTTCAGGACGTGACGTGTCAGCCCTTGACATCATCATGGAGGTATCAGAGTACGGAGGATGCAAACGCCTCACAATCGAGTACAACGACCAGCTGTTTACACTCGCTCCTCCCCCGCAGAACAAGCCCTTCACGCAGAAGATGATGAATGCAAAAATCGATATGATTTACCGCGACTATCTGAAAGCCCGTGAGCGTGCGCTTGATTTTGACGGGAACTGATGTTCTGGTACTGATGTTCCGGTACTGACGTCTATATGGTAAAAAGATGCCTGTCGCCTGTTATGACAAAGAGCCCGGCACGCACGCCGCAGTCAAGCCACCCGTACCAGTAGGAGAAGATGCATAAGGCGTTGACCAGGTCCTTTGGAAGAACTGTTTCCCCGTACGCGAGTCCGGAAGATACTGTGCTGAAGATTTCAGAAGCGGCAGATGCGGCAGCTGTTTCTTTATCCGGTGCTGCAGAGACTGCTTTCAGAGCGCCTGTCAGCATGCGCTGATACCGGAAGGTTTTCTCTTCCAGTTTCTCCATAAGTTCAGCCGGAAATGCGGATTCAAGCATGGGGCATCCGGATATCCCCGTGTTCATGTAGCCGAGATGTCCGCCGCAGTCAAGCCATCCGAGACCGTATGCAGCCGCGGCAAATGCATTTACGAGGTCTCCTTTCCGGTAAAAAACCTGTGCGTCAGATGCATAGGATGATACCATCTCGAGAATCTCAGCCGCGGTTTTTCCAAGGACGGACTCTTTCGGAACCGCAGGTGCTGCTGCATTTGCCGCCGTTTCGAATGCCTTTATCTGTTCTTCGATGCTCATTTCTTTGTCGTTCATATTTGCCGCCGTTTACTGTTCACCGCTGTTTACCGTTCACCGTCGTTTACCGTGTTTTGTTTACCGTGTTTTCAGTCCGGCAAACCGCTCAAGATATTCGCGTTCCATGTCATGCAGTTCTGCCGGAACAATCAGGATGTGCAAAGGTCCTCCGAAGTCAAACGTCTTCATCTCTTCAGCGTCTCCTGCATGAACCGCCGGAGTCGCTGACCCGGCGCGGGCAATTCCTATAAAGAGCGGAATGGTAACCCCGTTTCGTGCTCCCTGCTCTTCGAGGAGGGCTACCGCTTCGGAGATTTTCATGTACCGCTCCTTATCCCTCTGGATATCGAGGAAGACCAGGGTGTGGAGGTTTCGCTCACGGTTTTCGCTGATGACCTCAATCGGAGTCATCGGGAACCATTTTCCGTAGGGAAATGGAACCGAGGCGGATTTTCCAAACCGGTAGTTCTGGAGACCCGACAGTCCGCAGACAGCGGTTGTGATGGATGCTCCATGAATGATTTTTGTGGGAATTCCTGCATCCTCACAGCGTATTCTGATATCCGCATGGGTTGTTGCAACCATGGAGTCTCCGCCGGTTAAAAAGACGGCATTACCGTTTTGTGCAGCTTCGAGAATCTGTTCCGGATGCACCTCCACATCCTCTCTTCCAAGGAGGGTTATCTTTTTCCCGTAGAATGCTTCGAGTTTTTCGACAGAGGCACCCATGAGCACCGAGGTGTACCCTTCAAGAAACACGGTGTCTGCACTGCGAATGGCCTCTGCTCCGCGCAGGGATACATCCTGTTCATCAAAAAGACCGAGTCCGACAAAGGTGAGCATAGTATGATAATGTATTTGTCGGGAAGCGGTTTATGTGTTTGGAAAAAACGCTGGAAAAAACGGAGATTTGGGAGAGGTTAGTTTGGGAGAGGTTGGTTTAGGGGAGGTTTTGTCTGCCGCAAAACCTTACCGCTTCCCCCGCATCCTGTCAAAAAGCGACACTGGTTTTTCAAGCGGTCTGCACGATTCGGCAAACCTGCACTGTCTGCAGTATACACCT
This sequence comes from Candidatus Methanocorpusculum equi, assembly GCA_018065685.1. GTDB lineage: Archaea > Halobacteriota > Methanomicrobia > Methanomicrobiales > Methanocorpusculaceae > Methanocorpusculum > Methanocorpusculum equi. Next base: position 8,252 of record JAGHSU010000123.1, read on the forward strand.
CTCACCGCCCGCGGAATCTCGCCGCGGGACACCTTCTCCGCGGTCTTTAACGCCTCGAGAAAGACCCTGCGGTCCGCGGGGGAGAAAACAACCTTCCGGATGGTGCCTGACCCGAGATACTCCACAGATGCTGAAAATTCCCTCCCGTACATCTCCTCAAGGCAGAGGGTGTAACAGACCGCCTGCAGACGGTCTGCGGCATACACGCCGTGCTGCGGGGCAGTCCCTCCTTTGACGATTGCAAACCCGTCTTTGAAGAACCGGTCGATTCTTCCGTGGATATGATATTTTTCCGATACCGCCTGCACATCACATGCTTCGGCTTTCCGGAACTGTACGGCTTTGCAGGTCTCAATCATTTCATCCAGGATACGGTGCGCCTCCTCATCTGCATCCGGAAGCGCGAAGGATAACTCACGGTGAATCTCATCGGGATTCAGTATGTCTCCTAAGTGACAGGCGAGCTGTTTTGCTGCGGAGTAGCGCACAGGTTCTGCAAACTCCTTTGGAGAGGATGATGCGAGGTAGAGCTGCATGGGGCATATAGATGCGCGTACGATGTCGCTTACGGAGATTGACGGGTTTTGGGATATTTCCACGTGTTCACATCCTAAGGATTAAATTATCTGTCGTCTTATATTATAATTGTTATGGCACAAAACGAGATTAAAATTCAGATTCCGCCGACGCTTGATCCGGTGTACAGCAATATGATTCAGATTGCTTTTAAGGATGATGAGTTTACAATGATGTTTATTCACCAGCTCCCCGGGGTAAATCAGGCAAAGGCAAAAGCGCTTGTGGCTATCAGTCCGCAGCATGCGAAAAAACTCTTAGGCGCGCTTGAAAAGAGCATTAAAGACTATGAGTCAAAGTTCGGAGAGATTTCTCCCGCACGGCATGCCGATAGTGACACCCCGTCACTTCAGGGATATTCGTAAAAGAACATCCTTAACAATCTATTTATTGTCGGACAGACAATGTATGTAAACAGTTTGCCGTTGTGGCTTAGAGGTATAGCGGCTGATTCGTAATCAGCAGGCCGGGGGTTCAATTCCCTCCAGCGGCTTATGAGTAATCGGGTTTAATTCCCTAACCCTTTTTTCTTTTAAAAAAGTATTTTATTGTTTCGTCTTCATCTGTCAAGCAGCGTCCGTGATACAATGTACTCCCCGTGCGCCTCGCGTGTAGTCCCCACAATCAGCCAGTTCTGGTCGCCGTGCTCTTCGACCACGCCTTTTGCCTCCAGCGTCTCTCCCGTAAAGCACTGTCCGATGTAGGTATGGGTAAAGGAAAGCACATAGTCAATCTCTTCATGCTCGACCTTATAGATTCCCGGGGAGTCGAATGCGAGCGACGCGTCAGTCACCTTTGCCTCAATCGTCATCTTCTTCGTCTTCGTCCCGAGTGTGATCGGGGGGACCGAGTGCAGGTTGTCATATCCTCTTGAGTAGAGAATATCAAAGTATGTCCCCTCGAACTCACCGCGGTTAAACTTCCGGGCCTCGTGCAGAACAAAGTCATCGAAGCTGATGTCAGGCTGGCGCTTGGTGTAAACCTTCTTCCACATCTCCTCGCTCATGGCAGGAATCTTTCCCTCTGCCGTGAGCTTCATGAGTTTTTCGCGTGCCTCAAACCAGTGGCTTCCGTAGACCACCATGTCTATGTCGGATGCTTCGTTTTCGAGCCCTGCAACGAGGGATCCGGTGCAGCCGAATGACCCCTGCGGAAGGTCAAAGAGGGAGAAGAGTTTCGAAGCACGGGTGTTTCGTTCCGCAATCGATGCCGCTTGCTCCTCGGGCTTTAACACGCGGACAATGTCTTCGAGCGGGACGCGGTGCACAAGGTCAAGATACTCGGGTTTGTGTTCTTTTACCCACGCGAACGCATCGGCAAAATCATACCTTTTGTAGCGAAGGCCGTTTAAGCGCGATGTCCGGTCACCGTCTTCGGTTGGCACATACCGCAGGATGCACTCGGCACGCTTTTCATTTTCATATCCGGAGACCGCATAGATGCAGTTGTCTGCGGTCATCACAAAATCCCTCAGTCGTATCGGTTTCATAAATGTATGAATAGAGATTGTGCGGAGATAACATTAATG
>JAGHSU010000166.1 GCA_018065685.1 Candidatus Methanocorpusculum equi
GAAAATCAAGGACCAATTTTTGGATAGTTCTTGAAACAAAACATAATTTCGGATTTGATTGGTCAAAAACTTGTGAACTAATTTCGGGATACTACATTATAACAATTACACCTATAAACTCAAGTCAACGGATGAACATCTGGCACGCGGATTTGCTACCCTCTTTAGCGAAAAATACGAGGTAACAGCTAAGCTCGCAAATCAGATTCAGGATATCGCGGTGATATATGAGGCATCACTTAGCGAACTTACTCTCTTCTCCTCGTATCTTACGGAGGTGGAGGAGGCAAAAGAGGAATCAGCTGCCATTGCCCGGATGAACATCTCAACATACCCGTTTACCAGTACTGAAGATGCATCGGCGTATATTATTGATAAAAAACCGGACTGCGTGATTTTGTTTGTGAGCAGTCATGATGCCATTGAGGGGATGATGAGGAATACGGAAGATGTGGGGCTTCATCCGTACTGGATGGGAGAGGAGAATCTGCTGAGTAGTGATTTCTCCTCCCTTGAAGGCCGTGTTGACAACAAAATTATTGCGTTGACAAGTGTGGAAAGGGTAACAAATCCGTTCTTCTCATTTGATGCGGTTGAATCGGGGGAAATATCGGCAGTTTCTGAAATACAGTACGGATATGATGCACTGATGGTTGTAAATAACGTCATTCAGTCAAATGGTTACTCAGTGGAAGCTATCAAAAATGGGCTGGATAACCTCAGAATGGTAGGTCTTTCCGGCGTGATTTCATTTGATGAGACAAAAACACGTTATCCGAGTTATGATATTCTGGTCTGGAGAGGCGGAGATACCGGATGGGAGATTATGTGATGTCTGAGATGGATTTCAATCCATAACAGACTAATACAAATGTTATTATCCGATTGAAACCAGACTATGTTATCCCTATAGCCAATTATGAACCTCCCTTGTCTTCTTCCCACAACCGTCACCGGTTCCTTTCCCTGTATCGGAACCGGGGGTCTCTTTGACCCGTATAAAAAAGCTGTAATGTTTGCCGTCTCCGAGCAGCTGCGTGCCGGAGTTGATATCATATCGGACGGTCAGGTCAGAGCTGATATGGTAGAAGCGTTTGTCTCAAAGTTCCCGGGCATTTCCGGCAAAAGCATCGTTGGAAAAATCCGTCCTGCAGACAAACCAGTCTCTGTCTCAGATACAAAACATGCGCTTCGTAAGGCAAAGTATGTAAAAGGTATCTTAACCGGTCCCTGTACGCTGTCCTACGCTTTACAGCTTCAGACCCTGGTCTACCGCAATAAGGAAGAGGCAGCCCTGGACCTCGCCTGCGCCCTTCATGAGGAAGCAAAGCATCTTGCACACATCGGATGTACCATCATTCAGATAGATGAACCGATTCTCTCCACAGGTGCAGTACCTGTCGATGTCGCAAAAAAATGCCTGTCAGTTATCTTCGACGGGATTACCACCCCGTCATGCATCCACACCTGCGGCGTACTAAAAGACATCGCTCCTGAGTGGACAAAACTTCCGGTCGATATCCTGGACTTTGAGTATGCGGTAAGTCCTGAAAATCTTGACACTCTTTCGAAATATGATTTAAAGGGGAAAAAAATCGGCTGCGGCTGTGTGAAAAGTTCGGACCAGAAGGTGGAGTCAGTCAAAGAAATTGAGAAACACATACTCTCCTGTGTTGATGTGTTCGGAAAAGAAAATATCTTAATTGACCCGGACTGCGGACTTCGGATGCACACGAAGGAAGGAGCATACCAGAAGCTCGCTAATATGTGTGAAGCGGTAAGAAACGTGCGGGCAGAGCTCTGATGCAGGAGCTCTGACGTTCACGCTTTCAGATAGGCAAGCAGTTCATCCATCCGCTCCGCAGTATCCTCGTATCCGAGACGGTACAAAAGCTCCAGTTTGGATTTATCCTTTGTCATAACTCCGACAGGAAGTGCTTTTTTCGGGCGGATGACAAAGATTTTTCCCGCCTCCTCTTCGGCTCTGATAAAGTCAAGAATGCGGTTATATCCTTTTGCGCGGCGGATTGCGGCAGCAACAAACTTCGGATAGTAAAAATACCGCAGAGTAACAAACGGGACTGAAAGTTCAAACCCCTTCCGGTAATCTGCAGGCCGTGTTAAGACGAGGACATTTTTTGTATTTCCGTCGGCAATCGCCTGCTTAACCGGGATGGAATCTGCGACACATCCGTCGAGGTACTTTTTCCGTTATGCTGGACAATCTTTGCAAGAAGCGGCATGGAACTTGAGGCATTCACCTCGGGAAACCGGTTTTTCGGAGAGTCAGGGGAAAGCTGCAGATATTCTGCCTTTCCCGTTTTCACATTGGTTGCAACCGCAAAAAATTTCCCGCGGTATGCAGCAAAGGTCTTGAAATCAAACGGGTCAAGCTCAAAATGCAGACGGCGGAACAGCATGTCCTCGCCAAAAAGATTCCCGGTTGTTATCAGACTGTAGAGACTGCAGTAGTTTTTATCGTGAAGATAGTCGGTACTGATACGGTATGCACGGCCGCGCTGTTTTGAAACAAAACTTGCTGCATGACATGCTCCGGAAGATACTCCGTATATCGAGGAAAACTCAATGTCATTGTCCAGAAATGCATCAATAACACCTGTGGAGTAACCCCCGCGCATCCCTCCTCCTTCGAATACTGCTGCCGCCTGATACATGATTATTTCTCTGTTCCTGCTTCTTAAATATCCTTTGTATCGGGGCCGGTTTCAAAAATATAATCCATAGATAAAACAAACATATTTTGCATATGGTACTTGAAGAAAAGTTATCCTTTGATACACGCGAAGATGCAAATCTCTTTCAGAAATTTCTGCGTGAGAAAGGCTGCAGTTCACGCATCGCCGTTGAACATACTTTCTCCGGTGAACCGTTCTTCGAAGGTTCTGTCGCTGATTTTATGACTCTGATTGCCCTTCTGGAGAAAAAAGATGCTGAGGAAGGGGAAGCTGATGAGGAGCTGTCCTTTACAAAGAAGGACTTGGAAAACAGAAGAGATACCTTAAATGAGTTCTTTGCTTCGCATAAACCGGGAGATATTCTGGAAGACTCAACACCGACACAGATGATGGCGCGCGTTCAGTCCATCGGTGCGGAAAGTGATGAAGCGTTCAGAAAAGAGGCCGCGGATAAATTTGTTGCCTCCCTGATGATTTTAGGAGCACTTGAAGACAATAACCTCCTGGAAGAGACAGAAGACGGAAATAGTTACACACTGACTGGGACCGCAAAGGCCGAGGATCTCCGTGTTATGTATCCGTACACCGATTTTCCGAAAATTTCCGCCGAAGAGCTGAAGGAATGCTGTATTTCGAGCCATATTAATGTGGTTTCGTACGAAAAACACGTTGTTACAGCAGGGGCAGAGATTATTTTCGTTGATACAGATGAACTGACAGACTATCTCGACAATGCAGATGCTGATGAGGATGATTCCGCGCGCTTCATTGACAACGTATTCTTCAAGCAGGCATTTATTGCCAAAGTTCACGACCTGATTGCAAACGGCGCATCATCCGAGGCAGAACTTGTAAAATCCCTTGAAAATCCGGCATTTCCGCTCGAAGGAACGGACGATGTCATCTCCTTTGATGTCTCTTCGGAGTATCTGGCAGGTGTTCTGTCAGACCTGCGGAAACTTGAGGTCATCAGCGGAAAAGATGGTAAGATTAAAAACCTCTGAAAGCATAATATAATAATTAGGTGGGGGATGTGGAGTACAAAGCAGTGTGGATATTGCTGCCCTCACCGCACAATTAATCGTTTTTCAGAGTGCCTTTTTTAATTATTTTATCAAATCACTCTATTAAAACCCGGTGCGCACACGAAATCAAAAAGTTTGTATTTTGCCTATTCCGCCCCGCGCTCTCTTCTGTTTACAGCAGACAGAGTAAGGGATAAGATAAATCCGCAAAGCATGCAGACTGCAGTAAGTCCTGCTGCGGCAGTAAATGCGAGTTCCCCCGATGCGGTTTCGAAAACGGCATAGACTCCGGTAAATACGGAGGAGCCAATGCACCCTGCAATCTGGAATCCTGTGCTGAGGAGAACAACCCCGTGGGGATTTTCTTCGCCGGAGAGTCTGGAGAGGATAAAACTCTGTGCCGGACCAAGTATTATTGATGAGCCGCAGATGACCGGGATGTAGAGCAGTGCGAAGAGAATAATGTTTCCCGTGTTTATGAATGCCGCAAGAAGTACAGAAAACACCCCCATCAGGATAAACCCGGCGGGAACAATCACTTTCGGGCCGTGTTTGTCGCAGAAACGCCCGGCAGCAGGTGCGAGTGCCGATGATAGAAGAATCGCCGGGAATATGGTAAGAGAAGCTATAATCGGCTCAACTCCGAGGGATGTCTGCAGATAATACGGGAGAAGGATATTCATCGCAAACATGGCAATAATTGCCAGCATGTTGATGATGAGACCGATTGTAAAGACAGGGTATTTAAACGGCTGCAGACTGATAAGCGGCGCGGGTCTTTTCTGGCGGGCGGCAAAGATGAATAAGAGGACAAGGCCGATGACAAATGAGAGGACGGCAAAGAGGAGGTTTCCGGTGAATGCGACAGATATGCTGTACATCACACCGATTAATCCAAGTCCTATCAGGGCATATGAAAGAACGTCGAACTTCCGGCGGTTAAGCTCTGCGATGTTTTTCAGCAGGCACATTCCGCATATGAGGCATATCAGGGAAAATACTGCATAGACCCAGAAAAGCGTTCTCCAGTCAGCACACGAAAGAAGGCCGCCTGCGACCAGGATGGAGGCGGAAGGGCCTATTGTTGTCATTGCAATGACAATTCCGATGTATTTTCCCAGTTTCTGCCGGGGAGCGCATGCAACATTGATGTTCATGCCAAGAGGAATCAGGATGCCTGTTCCTATCGACTGAATGATTCTTCCGATAAGGAGCATCGGGAAATTTACGGAAAGAGCACAGACAACACTTCCTGCAATAAGAAGGATGAGTGATGCGAAGAAGAGATGACGTGTTTTAATGCTGCGGTAAAGATATGCGGATATCGGGACCACAACTGCGGCCCCGAGCATATACGCGGTTGTAAGCCATTTTACTGTTATCAGGTCTATGGAAAAAGTCTCTGCTATCGGTGTGAATGCTACGTTTAAGTAGGTTTCATTGAAGGTTGCGATGAATGCGGCAAATGCGGCGATGAAGAGGACGACCTTCGGGTTGATTGTTACGTTGTTCATTGTTTCAGCGGAAGGTAGATACGGATTTATACAGGATATCATAAATCCAAACCGGTAATCCCTTTATTATCTTATTAAACGAGAGATAATATAGTTTTTTCTTAAGCAGGGGTTTGTTATGTGTAAAATATGCAGGGAACGCATATTTCCCTCATTCATGCATTGATACAAAGACCGGACCAGCTGTACTCACATCTGTATCCAAAAGGAAAGCCTCTTATTTTATCATAACCAAGTAAATATTATGAATGTAAGAAACCCAGGTATTGCAAACTTCGGCATTACCGTTATCCAGTCCCGTCACTCGGTCCGCAAATTCAAGGATGAACCGGTGCCGCCGGAATTTGTCAGAAAAGCTCTTGAATGCGCATCCAAGGCATGTACCGCATGCAACGTTCAGCCATGGATTTTTGTCCAGGTTGAAGACAGGGAAACCCTTGGAAAAATTGCAGACCTTGCAACATACGGCAAGTTTATCGCAGGAGCAGGGCTTTGTATCCTCGTCTTCGGCGAAAAAGACCACCCGTTTGTCATCGAAGACTGCTCTGCAGCAACACAAAACCTCCTCTTAGCCCTGCATGCATACGGCTACGGCGGCTGCTGGGTTGCAGGAGACAAGACTCCGTATGCAGAAGCGGTAAGAGCTCTTGTAAACGTCCCCGACAAATACAAACTGGTCTCCATCGTAGCAGCAGGAGTACCTGATGTCGGCGGAATCTCGCTTGTGGAAAAGAAAAAACTCGAAGACATTGTATTCCACGAAAAATACGAGTAATACAAAATCTTCCTTTTTTTCTTCCACCTGACGTATCTCATCAGAAACCATTAAACAGAGTCCAGACAAATTATACATCTATGTTACTCACCGCAAAAATATCAGATATTGCATTCTCATCAGCCCTCATTCATGCTGACGATGCCGCATCTCTCGGGATAAAGGAAGGAGAACGTGTCCTCATCACCGGTACCCGTACAAAAACGCAGGCGGTTACCGATGTCCATATCTCCGGAAAATCTCTCTCTTCCGGAGAGACAATCCTTGGAAGCATCACCGCAGAGAAACTGCAGATATCGGACGGGGAGTCCGTCAGCATCTCCGCACGGGAAAAACCTGCATCCCTCAGGGCCATCGTGAAAAAGATGGACGGGGGAAAACTTAACCGTGAAGAAACCGCATCCATTGTAAAAGACATCACAGGCGGTGTCTTATCCCCTGAAGAGATATCACCGTTCGTTTCTGCCATGTACATCAACGGCCTTGACATGGATGAAACTGAATACCTTGCGCGGGAGATGATAGAATCCGGAGAGAAACTTTCATTCCCGAAAAAGTCGGTTGTTGACAAACATTCGGTTGGAGGTGTCCCGGGAAATAAAATCAGTCTCCTTGTTGTTCCGACAATAGCCGCGGCAGATCTTCCCATCCCGAAAACCTGTTCGCGTGCGATTACGGGCGCGGGAGGGACCGCAGACCTGATGGAAGCCCTGGCTCCTGTTGCATTCTCTGCCGCAGAAGTGCAGGAGATGACAGAAAAGGCAGGAGGCGTTATTGTCTGGGGAGGGTCTACCAATATCGTCCCTGTAGATGATATCCTTATCCGCTACGAATACCCGCTGAAAATAAATCCGCGGGGAAAGATGCTTGCAAGCATCATGGCGAAAAAGAAAGCGGCAGGTTCTGACATCTGTGTGATTGATATCCCGACAGGACCCGGAGCAAAAGTTGCGGATGAAACCGAGGGGAGAATCCTTGCAGGACAGCTGATTGAGCTTGGAAAGCGTCTTGACATGAAGGTTGAATGCGCACTCACTTAC
>JAGHSU010000113.1 GCA_018065685.1 Candidatus Methanocorpusculum equi
GATTGGGGTTTATATTTTCTTACGGGACGGAGCGGGAAACACTCCGCAACGCTCTTAAATATATAATTCCAATATATACTCAGATTTACAATGAAGGAACAAACCGAAGTTGGAAAATTAAAAGAAGGCCGTTACGTTGTTGTTGACGACGAGCCGTGCAAAATTATGAGCATCGCAATCTCCAAGCCGGGAAAGCATGGTGCAGCAAAAGCAAGACTTGATGTTGTCGGTCTCTTTGACGGACAGAAACGCTCTGTTGTATCTCCGACGTCTGCTACCATCTACGCACCGATTGTCGAGAGAAAGACCGGTCAGATCTTAACCATCGCAGGAAATGTTGTAACATTCATGGACATGAAAGACTTCAACAACTTCGAACTTACTGTCCCTGACGACATCCTCGCAACCTTCCAGCCCGCTCAGGAAGTCCCGTACATCGAGTCCTTAGGCAAGCGCAAACTGGATCTCTGAATTAGTCTGCATAAAAATGCAGTCTTTTTCCTCAACTCTTTTTGCTGATGCAGATAGTGAATACACTGCCGCACGGTATGTAATCTTCGGCGTTCCCTTTGACGGGACGACCTCGTTTAAGGCAGGGTGTCGTGACGGACCTTCTGCCATTCGAGCAGCGTCATATAATCTTGAGTCGTATCTTCCGCACTATGACATGGAGATGTACGAGGCGCCGATTCATGATATGGGAGACATGTATGTGGATTGTCTTCCGGATGCGATGGCTGAGCAGGTTGAAGATACCGTCTCGCTTCTGAAGGAAGACGGCAAAGTTCCTGTAATGCTCGGCGGAGAGCATTCGGTAACCATCGGCGCGGTCCGGGCACTGAAGCCTGCCTGGTATGTTGTCTGCGATGCGCATCTCGATTCGCAGGACGAGTACCGCGGAAGCCGTTTTAATCATGACTGTGTGACCGCACGGAATGCGGAGTGTGTGTCAAATATTATTTTAATCGGCGCACGAAGCGGTACGCGCGAGGAGTTTTCGTATGCACGCGAACACCACCATCTCTATACGGCAGATGATGTCCGTGAGCGCGGTATCTCTGCAGTCCTCGACGAGGTGCAAAAGCTCACAGGCGATGCACCTCTCTATCTTTCGATTGATGCGGATGCTATTGACTGCTGTCTGACACCCGGGCTTGGGACACCTGAACCCTTCGGGCTGACACCCTTGGATATCCGCGATGTCGTACGAAGACTTTCACCGCAGGCAGTCGGTTTTGATTATGTCGAGGTGCTTCCCAATGATCAGGGACAGACCGCGATGGTTGCAGCGCATCTGGTCCGTGAGTTCATCGCGGGGCACTTCTCTGCGGGAAAGTAAATAGGAAATAATTATTCAGCTGCCTTCGTGTGTTCTTTGCGGGCTGTTGTAACCGAGATGTGGGTGTCTGAGGGGAAGAACGCAGACCTCACAGACCTCGCTTCGCGAAATCGGAAGAAAATCTGCCCCTCAGGAAAAACCTTCGGGGACGCTGACCGCTCAGATTTTCTTCCTCATTTGTCTATAGTGGTTAGTATTTTTTTCAAAGTTCACTCTAACTTAGAGGAAAGAAATTCCGAGCGGTTAGCGTCCCCGAAGGGGCGGAATTTCTTCCGGTTTCGCCGAAGGCGAGGTCTGCGAGGTCTGCGCTCCTGTTGCACACCCGCACTGGCAGTTACAACAACGTGCAGACCACGCGAGAGTACCTGAATAGTTACAAGAATTAAAAAAATAAAAATCATTCAGAATAAAGGATACTCTCCTTTACTCGCTTTTTTCCGCCGCCTTTTTCGCACGCTTTACCCGCTCTTTTGTGGTAAAGCAGGTCACCAAATCAAGGAACTGGCGGAATTTCTTGTTGGTGTCGAGGGTGATTTTGTCGAACTCCTCGTCCGGGAGCTCCATCACTTTGTCGTCAGTCTCGGTGTCGACCAGAACGGTTTTGTTCTTTTCTCCCGCCCAGACTTCAAGCTTTTTCATACTGCCGTAGGATATGGTGTAGTGTCCGTCAGCTTCTTTGGGGCTGACCTGGAATATGTCTGCAAATCCTGCTTTAATTCTGTCGTCGAGGTCCGCGGTGTTTCCGCGTTTTACTTCGTACTCCTGCATGCCCTTATTGTTTGATGCGGTAAAATAACTATCTGCCGTTTTTGTGCGGCAGACGGAGGTTTTTCGGGGATAAACAGGGTGCAGACTGCCCGGGAGGGCAGGGGGCGATGCGGCGATGTACGAACAGTATCTTTATCAGGTAGAAGAGCATATAATTAAAGGCATCAGGGCTTGTGGCTTAGCCAGGATATAGCGTCGGGCTTCTAACCCGAATGCCGGGGGTTCGAATCCCTCCAGGCCCGCTGTTTTTGTGCGTGTTGTTTTTCTACCATTTCCGTTCGTCTGTTTTCCGTGGTCTGCAGCTGCGCAGCGCAAGGTTAATCTCTGATGAGCAGCTTGCAGCTATTCGGAGAGGCTTAGCCGGATTTACGGAATGAAGGAAATGAAACCGTGACAAATTGTCATGGTTTGAAACTCAAAGCAGCCGACGGAAAATAGCGCCTAACTGAAGTTCGCCAAAGACCTGCAAGTCAGGAACACGAACCAGTACCGGCAGGTAAAATCCAAAAAAAGAAAATTTACTCAGCTGCAGGAGTATCTTCTTCCTGCGGCGTGAGTTCAACATTTGCGATGTTGAAGTGGCGGCGTGAGAGAATCTTTGCCTTGATGATGTTCTTGCCCTCTTTTCCGATTGCAAGACCGCGGTCCTGCGGCTGAACATCAATCGTGGCAATCTCGGTGCCTTCCTCTTCCCCTGGTTCAAAGGTAACAGTCTGGATGATAACCGGAAGGAAACAGTTTCTGATGAACTGGACCTTGTCCGGATTATACTCCACAACCTCGACTTTCTTTCCGAAAGCATCCGATGCTTTCTTGATGCTTGCCCCTTTTCTGCCAATTGCAAGTCCCATATCTCCCGGGTTGATGACAAAAAGAATTCTTCCGAACATCTCGTCAACAACACAGTCACGTGCGCCTGCACCCGTCAGATTACCGAACTGGGCAATCATCCGCATGTTTTCTTCGGAAATAGTAATCTCAGACATGCCTGATTCACTCTGCAAGGGTTAAGATGTCAGACTCTCCCGCATCAACAACTGCAAGAACGCTGATCATGTGGTCACGACCGCACTCTTTTCCGAGCTGACGGGAACTTCCCTCAAATGCATAGACTTTGAGGTTTTCTGCTTTCGCAAGCATCGCGCGGACCTTATCAGGTGCGTTTGCTGCAACGATAACGAGCTTTGCTTTGTTTTCTGCGACAATCTTTTCAACCGAGTTGTTTCCGAGAACAACGTTTCCGGTCTTGATAGCTCTGCGTAAGGATAAGTTGAAATCCATAATTATTTCACCATTTTTGAGGTTTTGACAGGCCCGATGCCTGCCTGACTCCTGCACTCTGGGCAATACTCAGGGAAGGTGTATCCCATGAACAGTATTAATTGCCCGTCCCGCAGGTGGACACTGGTGTCCGGTTTCATGGAGATGAAACATTACTATATTGGCGCTTCAACAATATGAATGTATCGCGGGAAACGGCCCCCTGGCAGATTTGCATATCATAACAGAGGTCTGTACCAGCCGGTATCTCCCCCCTGCGGTTAAAAAAGTAAAAATTATGCAGCAAACTGCTGCACGGGGAAGAGCTGCTCAATCTCACCCGCATTCAGATAGACCGTTCCTGCGGAGAGCTCATGGATGATGATATGCGGTGTATCCTCATCTCCCAGTTCGATTGCATACTTCAGCCGTTTCGAATACTCCCAGATCTCCTTATCCGGCCCTACAACTGCTGAGATGTCAAACCAGTCAAAGGTCAGTGTCTTCAGGTTTTTGAAGTACTCGATGACCTCAATATGGGTGCCGTCGCTTTCCGTCTCATTTTTGATAATGCTGAATATCTGAAGATAGCTGTTTAAGTCATCAAACGTCACATCAGACTCTTTCTGTTTCAGTTCCATGGTATTCTCACTGTCTTCACAGGTAGGTCCCACTGCTATATGATGATTTTGATTGCGGCAATTTTTGCACGGGATGGAAAACTACGGGGAGGCCGGTTAACAGGAACGGGCCGGGAAAAGGTTTGGAAAATCCGGGAACCGGTTAGATAAAAGTAAGAAAAAAGCAGGAAAAAGATTATGGGAAAAAAGATTAGTCGTAGAACGTGTGTTCACGCTCTCCGCGGTCCCGGCGGAAGTCCCGCTTGTATCCGCCGCTATGTCTTCTGTCCCCTCCGTAGCCGCCGTCCCTTCTGTAGACGCCGTCGCGTCTTCCACTGTCTCTTCAGGACGTTCTTCGGTCGCCACCGTAG
>JAGHSU010000168.1 GCA_018065685.1 Candidatus Methanocorpusculum equi
CCTCGTAAGAAAGTCCGCGCCACAATGTCTGCGCTCTTGTTGCCCATATCCACCGAGAGTTACAGCAACCCGCAAAGAACACACGAGGGTACCTGAACAGCTGCAAAAAATAAAACCTAAAAAATCGTTTTTAAAACTCCCCGTCCTGCTCGAAGCTTCGTCCGAACCGGATGGAAAGTCCTGCCTTATAAAGCTCTTTTCCAAGGTATGCGGCATGGTCTAAAAGCGACACCCCTCCTTCTGCCTGAATCGCTCTGAAGACCTCCTCTGCGGTGTCTCCCCGGATAGCATGCCCGCGGCGGACCGCAACAATCTTTCCGTTTTCAACACCGATGCGGAAGCTTCCGCACGGGTCTAACGAGAGGTTTTCACCGGGACATTCCGCGTCTCGGATGTCATCATAGACAAGCGCCGGCTCGTTTCGTCTGCGCTTTTCCTTTATGACAAACACATCGCATCCCGAGTCCTTCGGATAGGGTTTTCCGGCGGACGCCTGCATCATATCTGCTGCCCGCCGCATCTCGGAGACTGCTCCTGCAGTTTTGTCGGAGTGTTCTGATACAAGGACTGCGGCACACCCGCATTCGGCGGCTGCGGCCGCAAGGAGGGCACAGAGCCCGGGGCTGTCCGCATCGATTAACTCTGTTGCATTGACACATCCCATAATCTTCGGGATTCCGGTATCAGTGAGAAACGCGGACAAAGAGGCAGTCATCCCGGATAAGGGCGGCTGGAGGAGCGGGTCTGCAAAGATTTTTGTAAGGCCTGCCTCGCGTGCCGCTTTAATGGTTTCAGAGAGGGTGTGTTCCCCCCTTGGAATCAGCACGACTGCCGCTTTTGATGCGGCAAGGGCATCTTTTAAGAGCGGGAGCGTCTCGTATGTTACCGAGAAGACGAGGTCGGCACGGAAAAGCGACGCTTTGATGAGTTCCGGGTCGAGTGTATCGACCGAAAGAACACAGGAGAGGTCTTCCAGAGCGGAAAAACACCGTCTCACATCATCAGCTGATGCATCAAAGCCGAATCCCAGGTCAATGCCGTCCGCCCCTGCTTCAAGTGCGCGTTCTGCAGCCTCACGAAGTGCCGGGTGCCTGTGGGCATCCATAATTTCGCAGAGGACCTTAATCCGTGAATCTTTGCCGAACTTGACCTGCCGCAGAGTACAGTATGCGTCTGCAGCCTCTTCACGCTGTTTCAGGAGCTCTTTTGCATGTCGTTTCTTTTCCGCGTCAAGGAGACGGTCCGCCGCCTCTGTTTTTGAAAGGCCGCCTGATACAATCAGGGGAAAACAGAGCCTGATATCTGCCGCGTGGCGTGTTCCGCGAAAGACCGGGACTCCTGTCTCCGCCTCTGTCGGGGAAAAATCAGCGGTGCACATGCCGGATACCACCGCGCAGTCTGCGGGGTGTTCCAGCAGTGCTTTTTTCAGCTGGTTTTTTGTAAGAAACGAAGCGATTTCTCCGGTTTCCACGACATCCGCGGAGAATCCTTCCGCTTTTTTCAGGGATTCCCTGATGATTTCCCCGCTTTGCGTTCCGGTCAGAAAGAGGACATGCATACTATTACTATTATAGGTTTTCAAAACAAATTAGTATTATCAAAAGATATGCCGGAAATCAGATGCGACTTTCATATCCATACATCAGCTTCACCTGACGGTCACTGCCCGGTTGATGCCGTCCTTTCGGCCGCGGCAGAACGCGGGCTTTCTGCAGTTGCCGTAACCGACCATGACACAACCGCCGCGGCAAAGGCAGCCCTTCTGATAAAGGATTCTCCGGTACTGGTCATCCCGGGAATCGAGGTCTCCACCCGCGACGGGCATGTTCTTGTTCTCGGGACAACAAAGGAGTATGAGCGGGGAAAGCCCGCTGAAGAGACAATCGCAGAGGCAAAAAAGGACGGGTGCTTTGTTATTATCCCCCACCCCTATCACCGGTTCCGCCATGCGGTAGGTCTTGCAAACCCGGATGCACTTCCTCTGGCGGACGCTATCGAAGCGTACAACAGCCGCTATTACACGAAGCGCTCAAACGAGCGTGCGGCAGAGACAGCGAGGCGTCTTGGAAAACCGGTGACTGCGGGCTCGGATGCCCATGAATGTGCGTATGCAGGTGACGGAATAAACATCATTGATACGGATGAGGTAAGTATCGACGGGATTTTTGCGGCGGCCCGTGCCGGAAAAATCCGTGCCGAGTGTATCCAGACGCCGCCTTCGGTCTATACAAAAGAGTCCTATCATAATGTTATGAGGAAGATTAAAAAGTTCCTTCATATCGGGATGAGGAAATGAAGCTCGCTCTGCTTTGCGGATATTCAGGGACGGATTTTTCAGGTTCGCAGTACCAGCCTGATGCGCGTACCGTTGAAGGGGAGTTCATTAAGGCCGGAATCTCCTGCGGGGCGTGGGATGATGCCAAATCCGCGTCATTCCGGACGGCAGGCAGAACCGACAAGGGTGTCTCGGTACGACGTCAGGTCATATCGGTTACCACAGAAAAGCCGGAGCGTTTCTGTGAAGCGATTAACTTCCATCTGCCGCCTGATATCTGGTGTGTCGGGGCTTCTGAAGTCCCTGATGATTTTTATCCGCGGTATGCGGTGCGCTCCCGTACCTACCGGTACTTCTTCCCTTATCCGCTTGACATCCCGCGGATGAATGAAACGGCTGCGGTATTTGCCGGAACAAAGGATTTTTCCGGGTTTTCCCGGATGGAGCCGGGAAGAGACCCTGTGCGGACTGTCACGGTGTCGCGGGTTTTTGAAGAGCACGGTCTTCCGGTTTTTGAAATCACCGCAAACAGTTTTCTCTGGAATATGGTCCGCGGAATCGCCGGTTTTTTGT
>JAGHSU010000012.1 GCA_018065685.1 Candidatus Methanocorpusculum equi
AGTTAAATTATAAAGCATGACACGCATCAGACTATGTTCCGGTCGGGGATTGGCGTTTACCGAGGATGAGGTGAAAAAGCTCTTTGAAAACAAAGAGAAGGGAAACGTAAAACCCAATAAAGCCGCAACGAAGACTGCGGCAAATTAATCTTTTATTTCGTTTTTTTTTATTTCTGCGAGTTCCCTTAACCGTGTCTCTTCTTGTCGTAAGGTCGTAAAGTCCGCCGCTTCAAATCGATCCTAAAAAAATAGTTTTAAAAAACAGCGGCTGCCCCTTTTCGGGCATACCTCCCGGAATCGGACCGGGTTATCTTCTTCTCATTCCAAAGAGAACTGCAGCCGCACAAAGTCCGGCAGCAATACCTGCAAACGGCACGGGGCTCTGGGATGTCTGGGCTGCAGGTTTCAGCGGTACAACCACAGGGACTTTCATCGTCGGTGTCGGGGTTGGCTCCGGAGTTGGTTCGGGTGTTGGTTCTGCAGTAAGCCAGATTGATGTGCCCTGCGATGAGGAACTGCGTTTTTTCGGTATGAACTTATGCACACAGACGGCAAACGAAAATGGCTTGTTCAAAGACAGAGAGTCCGTATACGCGTAGTACCGATACTTTGACCCACTATATTCGTCATACTCCGTTTCCAGATTGCACCATTCCCCATCATCCGACTGCAGCTTCAGAACAACCAGTTCCGGATGATTTATTATATCATACGGGGGGGAGAGATCTCTCAGGTATTTTGCTGTCTCTTCCGGAATAGAGAAGGTGATGACTGCAGACGTCGATATATCGGAATCCTGCAGATTGGAATCAGACGACTCTGCCGGGGCCGCCAGCAGCAGATTTTCCGGTTCACGATACTCAATGGTAACCGCAGAGACTGAGACAGAGCCGTCAGAGAGTTTCGGGGCAGGGAGTTCATTTACGATGAGAGAACCTCCGGAAATATACGGAAGTGTGATGGTATCGATGTTTCCTTCATTGATTTCTGCAGTGTGGCTATCTTCATCAATCTGGCATATCCGCTTCCATGTTGCAATGACACGTGTATAGCCGGGTTTGCTGACATCGACATTTGTTATGGTCATTCCATTCTCATTAACCCATCCTGAAAATTCATATCCATCTCTATCTTCTGGTTCTGTCAAATCGAATAGCTTTTCCGAGATAGGGAGAACCTCCACATACTTATCTCCCAGCATTGTTCCCCCCTTTGTATCATAGATGATAGCATGGAGAGAATCGAGAGCAGGATTCTTTTCGGCGAACAGCCTGCCCTCACCGATTCCGGAGAAAAGCACAGACATGTACACCTCAGGATAGTGTTCCTTGGTGATTGTAGTGATATTTTTAATATCATATCCTGACTTTTTCAATGCAGACATCTCTGCAATCAGGTTGTCTGCAAGCTCTCCCGCTGTTGTAAGGAATCTATCACTGTCATCCCATGTTTTGTCCTGATAAAAACCGATAGTTGTCGTCCCGTCAGTGAACTGTGAGATCGAGCCCTGTCTCTCATCCGAAGAATTGGATGCTCTGTTTGATACTGCATTGTTCGCGTCATCCGAAAAGAGCCAGAGAATTTCTAATGCCCTGCTGATCAGGAAACTGAGAACTCTGTCATCGAGCTCTTCATTTTCGTCGGAATATTCTTTGGTCTTTTCTTTTGCAGCCGCGAGCTTTTCATCTCCCGGGTGCAGAAGATCAAGATTGTTGTTTAAATGGAGCAGCCGCTTTGGATCATTGCGTGACCCGCAGAACACAAGTGACATCATCTCTTTCACATACGGGTAAAAATTCTTAATGTATTCACCGGATGATACCGTCTGACTGAAACAGAGCTCGAAAAGAACCGGAAGGGGCGCTGTGTCCGGTTTTGGAGTGTATGGATTATACGTATCATGAGTGATAGCCTGGTACTTATCGGTTATTAGTGTACGCTCACCAGAATCATACTCACCATAATTAAAATAATGCGTTGTCCCGTATCTACCATAATTCCATCCATACAGGTTTACTGACATCGGGACAATAGGCACAATATCACAGGGATTTAAGGTGTTGTGGATGTTTGTGTAGTCTGTTTCAACGTTTTCCGAGGAGTTTATGAGAACATCGTTCGGAGTTGCAAAGGTGTATGCATAGATGTTGTCTTTGGATAGCTTAAGGGTATCTGCATTTCTTGTAAGCTCCCCTGCAAGCGCATTGGATACAGCAGCTGCTCTGCTGAAACCTGATATCCAGATTTTTACATTTTTCGTTTGGTCCCCTCCGGTCGTTTGGCCCTCTCCAGGGAGGGAAATTTTGTCAATTTCTGTCTTCAACTTACCGTAAATCTCCTGAGCAGGTTTCCCAAACCCTTCGGAGTAATTCACACCGCCTATTGGATACGGGTCAATATGGAAGTTACTCACCCATTCTCCTGCATACCCGCTTCCGCGAATCTGGACGGCAAAGAGGGTCCATGTTGCATCGTTTACCGTAATTTCCTTTTTTGCGATTCCATATGCGACATAGTCGTCCGTTTTGTTCAGCGGCTCACCATAATTGTGGAATTCCATTTCAGAAAATTCGAGCTTCTCATACGCGGCTTTCAGATTTGCTGATCGTTTTGCTGCCGCTTCGTCTCCGGATGCTGCGTACGAAGCCCCGGGACTTGAAAATGCAGCAGCGGCCATCGCGAGCGATGCCTGTGCAAGCTTAAGGTTATATCCAGTCGCGTCTGGTGAGAAAAGCGCGTTCTCATCATAATCTATTTCTATAAACTCCTCTCCGTATTGCCCGGCAAATTCTATCACTTTGGGATTTACCGGATCAGCTGTACCCTCGGAACCCTCAGAATCCGCAGCGGCAGCGACTCCTGTCAGCAGACATGCCAGAAGCAGCACCGAAAGAAAAGCGCACACCAGCGCTGCTGCTCTTCGCTCTTTTCTTTCCGGTCCTGTATTGTTCATCCTCGTGTTTGTCATCATAATTCCTTATCTGAGTATTAGTAAATAATGTTGGATGTCAGAACAGATAAGAGTGCCTAAAAAAGTATATGAGTAAGACAGATAAAAAAGAGATTCTCTTTCCGGAGACGGTACCCCGTTACCTCGACAGCAGATGATTTGCAGTCCGGATAAAAAGACACTCCCCCGTGGAGAGCTCATAAACAGTATCCGCTTTTACATCATGTTTTGCATCCGCACGCCAGAACTTACACTCATTTCCAAGACAGCGGTCATTAATCAGAGGGCAGATTGTTCCCATACTATGTATGAGGTGGGACCCCTGCTCATAAATAATCATCGGAAGATAAGCGGAACTGCGCTGCAGACATCCGGGATACTAAAATCAAAAATCCGAAGAAAAAAAGTATTAGGGGTGTGGTGGGTCAGCTTATTCCTGCTTTGCTTCTTCTGCAGGTGCTGCCGGTGCAAAGATTTCCTCTAAGGTCTTTGCGCCGTAGACAGTGACCTTTGCGTTGACCTGAACAAAGTCAGGGGCAATCTCGCATCCGCGCTGTCCTTTTCTTCTTCTCTCTCCTTCCTTCTTTGCGTGGAAGCCGAATCCCTCGGAGATGAGAAGTCCGCGGCGTCCGGAGCCCGGAAGGTCTGCACGTGCCGGCGTTCCGGTCTTGTCAGAGCCGCCGGTGATGGTAATCTTGTAGCCTGCAAGTCCGAACGGTGCTGCGTCGATTTCTGTTCCAATGGTCTTTCCGATGAGTGCGGATGCTGCTGCATCCTTTGCTTCAATGTTGTATGCCTTTCCGCTTTTCGGGTCGGAAAGAACGAGTTTTAATTCTGTCATATATTTAACAGCTCCTTCGATATTCTCATGGTGAATCTGAAGTATCTATATTATTTAGTTTCTTCTCCTATTTATTAATGCTACTTTCCCCAGAAGGGCTGGGTTTTTCTGTGAATGCCTGTATATTCCTCAAGCGCCTCCACCGTTCCGGCATTCAGGGACTTAATCATCTCCGTTTCCAGAATCTTTACATGGCGTTCGGGGACTGCCACGTAAAGGACGTCTCCTACATCAATCTGACGGCCGATTGTCACTCCTTCGATGGATACAGCGACCTCCTGACCCTCTTTTGCCTCGTTTATGTTCTCCTTGTTCAGCTTAATCTGCTTGATTTCCCCTACGACGCGTCCGTCGCGCGTTGCAACATCAACCTTCGGCCGGAGTGTGCCTCCAAGGACGCGCACACCGACTACCGCGGGACCGCTCATTCTAAAGACACATCCCGGAAGAAGCGTAAACTTTGCAGGAAGCGTTACCGAGTCGTACTGTTTTGCCTCGCGCAGACGAATCAGCTCGTCGCGCCACTCAAGGTAGTCATCGATTAATTTGTAGATGACGCGGTTTTCAAACACCTTCACGCCTGACTCATGGGAATCAATCATCTCTGCCGCATCCGGAAGAAGCGGGACATTGAACAGCAGCACCGCGCGGTGCTCCTCCTCCTTCATGATGTCTATCTCAATCAGGTCGCGGCGCGAAAGAGGACCCACCTCCGCGCGCATAATCGGGATGTTTTTCTCTTCCAGTTCTTTGGAGAACGCTTCAAGGGCTCCGATTGTATCCGCGCGGACAGTAACCCCTGTCTCGGATAATTTAACGTTTATCTCCTGCATCTCGCTGTTGATTGCTGCAAGGACCTCGTCACGGTTTCCGCGGATGACACGGACAGGAGACCCTGCAAGCACTCCGTCGAGATTCGGCGCGGAAATCTTTACCCCTGCAGCGGCTGCAACGGACTTTACCCGCTGGAACCGGTCTTCGACAAGAATCTCCTTCATCGGGCGCGGCTGCAGAAGAGCGCGCACTTTTGTCGAGACCGCGCCGTTTTCCGAGGAGATGCCTATCTCATCCCCGACTGAGATGATACCGTCATAGAGAATGACATCAAGCGTTGTCCCGAGACCTTTTTCCTCTTTGACCTCAAGCACTGTTCCGATACCGGGGCCTTCCACAGTGGTTTTGAGGTTTTCTGTCAGGAACTTCTGCGCGAGACCGATCATCACCATTAAGAGGTCTCCGATGCCCTCTCCTGTCATGCTGCTAACAGGGACGATGACAAGGTTCCTCTGGAAATCGGAGACGCGGTCGAACCGCTCGGAGTTAAAGCCGAGCTCCGAGAGTTTACCAACCAGTTCGTACATCTTTGTTTCAACAGTCCCTTTGACGGCATCGCTCTGGTTTGCGTATGATTTGATAAAAGATGCATTCGCCGTCGGATTCCAGCCGGGAATCCGGTCAAGTTTTGTTGCAGCAATAACAAACGGCGTCTTGCAGTTGCGTAAAATCTGCAGCGCTTCGATTGTCTGCTGTTTGAACCCCTCGTTGATATCGACTACAAGGATTGCAATGTCAGCTAGAGCCCCGCCTCTCGCGCGCAGTGTGGTAAATGCATGATGACCCGGCGTGTCAATGAAAAGAAGACCCGGCACCGTGGTGTTGATTTTTCCTAAGTTGCTGTTTAATTTGATGATGGACTCAAGCGGGATGAGCGTTGCTCCGATGTGCTGGGTAATAGCTCCTGC
>JAGHSU010000111.1 GCA_018065685.1 Candidatus Methanocorpusculum equi
TAAGGATATCCTGGCTACCCCATCGGTGCAGTTTTGTTTGCCTTAATACATTGGTGTTTGCAGTATAAGAGAATCATCTTTTTTCAATGTACTGTCTCATCTCCACCTTATCACCCTCCCCCGCCCCCCACTCACATGTCGCAGGCTTATTATATAGAGTACAGCCAATATAACAGACACATTATGGAGAATACGTATATGACGCATCTGATAGTGTACTGGACACTGGGAGATGACATATGAGTAACGTCGCATCAGCGGCCCTTGCAGCCGCAGCTGCTTTTATCGTTTACCTTGTCCTCTCCGCAGGAAGTGCTGGAGACACAGCCTCCGTACTGCTCTGGTCAATCCCCGAGCTCGTAATCGGCCTGCTGCTTGCACTCCTTGTAGGATTCCTCTGCAGAAAATTCGTACCTGCATCTGCCGCCCGCATGTTTAACCCCCTGCGGTGGCTCCTGCTGATAGTCTACATCATCCCGTTCGTCTTCGAACTGGCGGTTGCAAACCTCAAGGTTGCATGGAGCATCATCTCGGGGAAAAACATCCGCCCCGCGGTACGAAAGGTAGAGGCCCCCATGAAAACAAACTTAGGAATGCTTCTTCTCTCGGCATCCCTTACCTACCAGCCGGGAACGTTTACCGTGGATGTCGATGAGGAAGACAAATCGCTCTACGTTCACTTCCTGGATGCCGGACGCAAACCGGAAAAGACGGTTGAGCCGAAAAAGATCTTTTCGTTCATCAACCTCGCAGCATGGATTCGGAGGATATGTGAATGATTGAACTCTCCACCATCTTCCTCATCGCAGCCGTTCTCTTTGCGGTTCTGATACTGGTAACCCTTATCAGACTCTTAACCGGAAAAACCACCGCAGATAAAATGCTCGCACTCGATGTCATCAACGTCCTGGTAGTAATCACCATGCTCATTTTAGCCGCTGCCTTTATGGAGCCGCTCTTTATTGATATCGCAGTAGTCTATGCCCTGCTTTCCTTTGTTGCAACCATCTACCTCGGAAAGTATCTCGCAGGAGGTTTCAAATGAGCGAAATCGCAATAATTATCCTTCTCGCCATCGCGGCAGTATTCTCCATACTTGGCGTCATAGGACTCTTCCGTCTTCCTGACTTTTACACCCGCACCCATTCCGCGGGACTTGTCGGAAGCTTCGGACTGCTCTTCACCGCAGCAGCTGTTATTGTCTTTGCGGCAGGAGAAGTCGCCGCCGGAAACTCCGGATACGTCAGCTTCATCTTCCATGCGGTCTTTGCGCTCATCATTGTCTTAATTACGGCAACCACCTCAACGCACATCATCGCAAGAAGCGCCCACCGCTCGGGAAATTACCCGATAGCATCCGTTGACGCACTGAAAGATTCTCTGAATCCGGCAGAAACAGACGTGAATCAGGGCGGAAAGAAGGCCGGAAAACAGGATGGAAAGAAAACAGTGAAGGCCGGGAAAAAGGGAGGTAAAAAATGATTGAACTCATCATTGTCTTACACATTCTCTTCCTCGCAGCAGCAGTTGCAGCTGCATTATCCATCTTCTGGATAAAAGACCTGCTTGCAGCAGCCATCGCCTTTGGAGCGTTCAGTTTCCTGCTGGCCCTGGAGTTCCTCGTACTGCAGGCACCTGATGTTGCAATTGCAGAAGCAGCAATCGGCGCCGGAATTTCCACAGTCATCTTTGTCATAGCAATCAAAGGCACCAGACGTCAGGAGGATGAGTAACATGGAAAAAGATTCCATATCTGTTTCAAAGCCGGTTGTGGCAGTTATCCTCGCGGTGGCGATTACGCTCATCATTCTGATTCCGTCTCTTGGCATCACCTTTGGTGACCCGCTGCACACAGAAACCGATGACTACTATATCGACCACACCGAGGTTGAGACCGGGTCTGCAAATGCGGTAACCGCAGTCGTCTTCGACTACCGCGGATTTGATACCTTAGGGGAAGCCACCGTGCTCTTCGTTGCGGTGCTTTCGCTTATAATGCTCTTCAGGAGGATACACTAATGTCATCAGGACCTGTTGCAAAAGCGGCCGCACGGCTTCTTGTTCCGATGATTTTCATCTTCGGATTCTATGTCGTGGTTCACGGACACTTATCCCCCGGCGGAGGATTCCAGGGAGGCGCCATCGTTGCAACCGGAGTTGCCCTTCTTGTTGCAAGCTTTGCCCTTGCCGAAGGAGAGGCATTCTTACCCTCCATCAAAAATATCAAGCTCTTTGAGTCTGCAGGATTAATCCTCTTTATCTGTACCGCACTCGCGGGAATTGCAGTCGCATCCGGATTCCTCGTAAACTGGTTAAACGGCGCAGGCGGACTCTTCGGAAATGCTGTTGCGTACGGAATCACCTCGGGAGACATCTGGACGGGAGGAATCATCCCTGTCTTAAACATCGCCATCGGATTCGAGGTGTTTGGTGCGCTCTCGGTAGTGGTCCTGTACATGTTTAAGGGACTGCGTGAGACCACACAGGCAGAAGATGATGCTGCAGACGCAAAAGCAGCGGAGGTGGATGCAAAGGCAGCTGCAGAGAGAGAGTCGGTAGCACAGGCTCTGGAAGATGCAAAAGCCGCAGAGTCGCAAGTCTCCGCAGGTGTTAGTACAGCCGCAGGTGCTGCAGCCGCTGAAGGAGGGGATGCAAAATGATGGCAATACCTCTTATTGCAGTCGCAATCCTTATCGGAATCGCGTTTGCCATTCTCTTAATCAAACGCAACATGATAAAAATGGTCATGGCCTTGGGAATCCTCGAAGGAGCGGTAAACCTCTTCCTGGTCTCGCTCGGCTACCGTGAAGGAGGAGTGGCACCTATCTTTGTCAGTGCCCCTGACACTGCAATGGTTCTTCCGACCGTGCAGGCGCTCACCTTAACAAACATCGTTATCGGTGTTGCGACAACGGCAATGATTCTGGCCTTTATCATGGTCATCTGGAAAAAGTACGGCACAGTCAATGCTGATAAAATGAGGAGGCTGAAGAAATGAGTGTTATTTTAGATAACTTACCGGCCCTCCTCATCGCAGTCCCGCTCTTCGGGGCATTTTTGACCCCGCTCTTTGGAAGATTCCTTCCCAAAGTGCGCACCCCGTGGGCAATCTTTGCGGTACTTGCATCAGCTGCGGTCGCAATCACCACCGCAATCCGCGTCTTAATCTCAGGACCGATTGTCTATGTCTTCGGTGCGGGAGCGAGTGCTCCTGCGGTCCTCGATTCTGCAGGAATTCCCATCAGAATCATCTTTACGATAGATGCCTTCGGCGCATTCATGCTCCTCTCCGCAGCAATCGTATCTGTTGCGGTCATGCTCTATCTTGCAGCATCGCAGAAGAGAAGAAGCGGAAAGTCCGCATTCTATACCTTATATCTGCTTCTCACGGCAGGTATCTTCGGGATGGTATCAACGGGCGACCTCTTTAACTTCTTCGTCTTCCTCGAGATAAACTCTCTTGCGGCAGCAGCCCTCGTCTCCTATCACAGAAAAGGCGGCATTGCAGTCGAAGGAGCTATCAAGTACGCGGTCGTAAACACCATCGGCGGATTAATGGTCCTTGCAGGTATCGGACTCCTGTACTCGCAGTACGACACCTTAAACATGGCGCTTATCGCATCCCAGATTGCGCCGAACCCGGTGACGATTACCGCACTCGTCCTCTTCCTTGCAGCCCTTGCAATGAAAGCGGGTTCGGTTCCGTTCCACTTCGCAACCCCGGATGCGTATTCAGTAGCCCCGTCGGGTGTTACCGCGTTAATGATTGTTGCATCCCAGGCAGGTCTTTACGGAATCTTCCGTATCCTCTTTACGGTCTACAACGGCGTCTTCAACACCGTAACCGTGGGATGGGTGGTCATTATCCTCGGCGTTCTTTCGATGGTCATCGGCGTTACAATGGCTCTCCCGCAGAAGGATGTTAAGCGTCTGCTCGCATATCACGCGGTATCGCAGACCGGATACATGCTGTTAGGCGTTGGTGTTGCCTTATGTGTTCTCCATGATGCGGCAGCACTTTCCGCATACGGCACCACAGCCATGGAAGGAGGTCTGTTCCATATCTTCAACCATGCAATGTACAAGGGCCTCCTCTTCCTCGCAGTAGGTGCGGTGATTTACCGCACGGGCGTCTGGAGCATTAACAAGATGGGAGGTCTCGGGCACAACATGAAGTGGACCATGATCTTCTTCCTGATTGGAGCTCTTGCAATCGCAGGCATTCCGCCCTTTAACGGATTTGCAAGCAAACTGATGATTTACGAGTCAACCTTTGCCTTCAACCCGGTCCTTGCCATCATTGCGATGGTGGTAAGTATCTTAACCCTCGCATCATTCATGAAGGTGTTCCACTCACTCTTCCTGGGACCGAAGCAGCCTGAGTATGCCGAAGTGAAAGAAGCACCAAAGCCCATGATTGCGGGAATGATCATTCTTACCGTCTTCGTGGTGGTCCTTGGAATCTTCCCGGACCTCTTTGTAAACGCGGTCATATCCCCCGCGGCAGATGCTCTGCTTAACAGCGGAACATATCTTTCCGCAGTACTTGGAGGCGGCTTATGATCGGACTTCTTTCAACCGGCTACGGATTCTGGAATCCGATTGTCTGGCTTGTGGTGATTGCTGCAGCCCTCATCGTCTCGTTTATCATCCTGAAAGCGGGACGAAAGGACTACAGCAAAGACACCGAGCAGGTAAAACCCTACCTTTCCGGAAACGACGAGCCGTCGGCCTCAGACACCCATGTGCGCGGAGGAAACCTCTACTATGGATTTACCCGTGCTCTCAAGGGATACTATGACAAACTGATTCCGCTCCATACAGGAATCTTAAACGACTACATCGCCTGGTTCCTCATAGGCCTCGTAATTATCTTCGTGGTGGTGATTCTCATATGACAGCTCTTCCAAAATCCCTGAACAAATCTCTCTGGGTCTTCCACTTCAACGCAGGCTCCTGCAACGGATGCGATATCGAAATCGTGGCCGCAATTACTCCGCGGTACGACCCTGAACGCTTCGGGGTAAAACTTGTGGGCTCCCCGCGGCATGCGGATGTGCTGCTCGTAACAGGCCCTGTTACAAAGCAGATGGAGGCACGCCTGAAGCGTGTCTATGCACAGATGCCTTCCCCGAAGGTTGTTATGGCAATAGGCACCTGCGCACAGTCAGGGGGAGTCTTTTCCGACTCCTACAACCTTGCAGGTCCTGTTGACCAGATAATCCCCGTGGATGTCTATGTCCCGGGATGCGCACCAAGACCTGAGGCAATCATAAACGGTGTTGTGACCGCAATCGCAAAGCTTGAGCGGCTGGAGGCGGAAAAATGAAGCTGTTAACCCCTGAAGAGATTATAAGTACCCTGCAGAAAAGACTCGGGAAATCCATGCTTGATTCACGGGTGCAGATTCGCACCGAGGGCGTGAAAAAGCGGGAGAACAGAAATATCTGGATTACAATTGACAAGTATGCCGTCCATCAGGCGGTAAAAGCGTTAATGGGTATCGCATACCCGCACTTATCCTGCATCTCCGGATGGGATAAGGGCCGCGATGACCCGAATCTCCGCGTCCAGTATATCTTTACGATTTACGGAGGAGAAGCAGGCGCGGAGACCATGGTGGTCTTTTCGCTTGACCTTCCGAAGGATAATCCGGTTCTTCCGACGATTACCGATTTAATGGAAGGAACGGCCTTTACCGAGCGGGAAAAGACCGAGTACCTCGGAATCAGAATCGAAGGCCTTGCCCCCGCGGAACACCGGTTCTTCCTCCCCGAAGACTTCCCCGAAGGCATCTACCCCTTACGAAAGGATGACAAGGGAATCCCGCAGTCGATGGTGAAAAACCTCTGGGCCTGCGGACGTCCGCAGAACAGACCTCCCGCACCGCTTCCGGAAAAGGAGGAGGCAGCAGCAGCTCCTGCAGCGCCTGCAGCCCCGGCAAATTCCGAGGCAAAGCCTGAAACGAAGTCACCTGAAGGAGGTGCGTAAACATGGCAGGAAATGTACCCTACAAGGTCCCCGTAGGACCAATCCATCCCCCATTAAAGCAGCCGCGCCACACTGAACTGCCCGGCCTTGGCGAGGATGTGGGATCCACGGACTTTCCCCCGGGACAGACCCCCCGCGGCAGCGAATGGAGGGGGCTTTCCAGAACCCC
>JAGHSU010000014.1 GCA_018065685.1 Candidatus Methanocorpusculum equi
GCTTAATACTTATATCAGCCGGACGTTACGCCCCGTACTTGTGCGTCTTATCAATTAAGTCAAGCATGACTGCCATTAAAGACCCTCCGCAGATTCTGCACATGCCGCCTGCAGCGCAGGAGATCTCATCATATTTTGCAACCCCGTCCGGGCGGACCCCGTCTCCGTGGAGAATCAGCGGCACCGGGTCTGCACTGTGCTCTTTGATGGTGCACGGCGTTGAATGGTCGCCGCAGACCGCAATCAGAAGGTCAGATCTTTCCATCAGCGGTTTTATTGCCGCATCAATCTTTTCGAGGAACTCCTTCTTCTCCATCGCCTTTCCGTCGTGTCCGTACTCGTCGGCATTCTTGATGTTGAAGAGCACAAAGTCCTTTTTGTCAAACTCCTTTAAGACAAGGGACACCTGCTCGGACAAGGGAGTGGTTGGAAGGACCGGGATGCGCTCAAGACCTACGGAGACGCCGATTCCGGCAATTAAGGCCGCGGCTGCCACAACAGAGCCGGATAATTCGTGTTTTTCCTCAAAGGGCTCATACACGCCCATCTCGCCTGCTCCGCGGATTAAAACAGCGTTTGCAGGATTCTTTCCGGATGCGGCCCGTGCGGCATTGACCGGATGCTTTTCAAGAATTGCGTTTGCCTGCCGTACGAACTCGTTGCAGACCTCAGCCGTGCGCTTTGCCTCAGCCGTATCGTCAGTCGGTTTAATCGTGAGCATGGCGGCCCCGGTCTTTTTCGGGTCATTGGTCGTGACAGCGGCGGAAAGTCCCGCCCCTTTCAGGGCAAGCGCCGCACGGTGCCCGGTTCCCGGCTCGAACTCAATGGTCACGCCGTACTTTGAAAGGTCAACGCCTTCTTTTACCGCACGGGAGATTTCTTTTGTGTCCTCGATGCGCCCTGCACGGCGGTCGGTGATTAAGCCCTCGTCCATTGTTGCGTAGTTCGCACGAAAACCGATCATCCCGGGCTCCATGGAGATGCCGCAGCCTGCAGCCTCCAGCGGTCCGCGTCCCGTGTAGTACTTCTGCGGAGGATATCCTAACAGGGATAAGTGGGAGGTGTCCGACCCCGCACGGATTCCGGGAGAGATGGGGTCCATAATCCCGCAGATACCGGTCTTTGCAAGCTCATCGAGATTTGGCAGGTTCGCTGCCTGCAGAGGGGTTTTGTTTCCTAAACACTCGCACGGACGGTCTCCTACGCCGTCGATAATGAGAAGAAGAATTTTTGATGCAGTCATTGATGTGCCTCAAAGAAATATTGTACTATTATATTGGTGTTCATGGGTAAAAAAGGATAGGGAAACCAATGCGGCTGAAATCCGGGGTTTATTTCCGGATTCAGATAATTATTCCGCAGAGAATGAAAAACTGCAGTTGTCTCTGCCGTTGTCCCTGCAGGTGTCCCCGGGTAATCCTTACTTTGGGCGCTGCAGAAAGGCCACAAGATTTCCTTTGACCACGGGACGTCCGTACGCTTCGGATACATGGCGGGCCACCACATCGCACTTTATCATCATGAGGTAAGCAACAGGTTTTTGCAGATGATACTCGGTGAGGCTTTCATAGTTTGCAAGCCCTTTTGCGATAAGAAGTGTCGCATCATCCACGGCTTTTCGGACCTCATCCGGGAATGAGTCCGGGTGCGTTCCAAGAAGCGAGCCCCCACCTGCGGAATAAACGACATCCGCGACCTCTGAAAGTCCGACACGTTCTGCCTCGCGCATGGTTACATCGTTTAACATCGGTCCATCCTTTACCACTACAGTGACACAGCTTCCCTGTTTTTTTCAGCTCGCGGATAAACTGCATGTCAAAGATGAGCTCCCCGCAGTTGTCGGTAAAGTAGACAACGCGCGGGGCAAGAGGTAAGAACTCCTCAGAGTCGTCGAGGGTAAGCCCGCGCGAAAACATTTCGTTAAAGAATGCGGGAAGGTCGTCTGCAACCGTATGCCCGGTAATTCCATAGTCCATTGCGTTTCCGATAACAGCCGCAGTCAGGGCGTTATGGAGGGAGGAGATCTTTTCCGATACCACAGAGAGGGTATCTGCTGCGCGGCGGTTGTCGCGGTCTTTTATCTCCAGATACGGGTCGGAAATCCCCATCCGCGCGTAACAGATGCGGTGGATTTTCCCCGCGGCATCCGCAGCTCCTGCACGCTTTGCAAAATCCTCGTTGAACATGCATTCGCACTCTGCAATGAGCGAATCCAGTTCCTTTTCCCCGGAAATGGCAGGTTTTGCCTGTGATCTGACCTTTTTCAGCAGGCACGAACGGCATTCAGGTGCTAACTTCATAGATTTCTCCGAAAAGAGTTAAAATGGGACCGCCGAGATTTGAACTCGAGTCAGAAGACCCCCAGTCTCCTAGGATGCCAGGCTACCCTACGATCCCTTTGCATTATCTGGTTAGTCTGCCCGACATATTAGGCTTTCCTTATGGATTTGGAAAAAGGGAGGGGGTGTTGTCGTGGTTGGAACTGGTCGGTGCGGGTGCTCTTCGCGGATGTTGTAACTGACGATGGGTATGGGCAACAAAACCGCAAATCTACGCAAATCTACGCAAATCGCAGCCCTATTCACCCGCGCTTAGCCCCGCTTAAATCGCGGGGCGCGGGCGGGCTGCTGGGGTGTTTTTTCTTCATCCGCTTGTTCGTTACAACAGCCCCAAATTCGGGGTGCGGGGTGGCGACTTCGGCGCGGAGCCGCCCGCGGTGGCCTATCCTAAACAAAGCGATACGAGGTTCTGCGAAGCCACGGCGAGCAGTACCGAGTGAGCGACGGGTGCTGGGGAGCCAATGCACACCTTGGTGTGCATGGGCGGTTCCTAAACTCCAACAACCAAAAACAAATGAGCGTCCGAGGTTCCGCGTAAGCGGTACCGACAGACGCGAATGACAGGTGCAGCTAGTTTATTTATTATCTCTGGATGTTTTGTGTAAAAAAGTGAGTGGTAGATTAGTTTATGTATTTTGTA
>JAGHSU010000153.1 GCA_018065685.1 Candidatus Methanocorpusculum equi
GCCGGAAAGAATCCTGAACTACGTGAACAGCTGGTTCTGGGCTGCGTGTGATGGATGCGATCCAGAATCAGATAAATACTGAACTAATTTCGGGATACTACATTATACTAACAATTAAGAAAACTTAATCTTCCCTGCCGACAAATGTGTAAAGACACTATGGCAGCAGTACTTGATTCAAACCTGTTAAAACTTACGGAAACGGTCTTAACTGCAGAGGCAGTTAACACCAACCCGGCCCTTACGGTAAACGATCTCCCCGCCTCCCTTCGTGCAATGTTCTGTCCGGAAACAGCGGGTGTCATCGCCCGTCCGGTGACGATAAAGGAGGGTGTTTTAAAGACCCATTTCCCGGAGATGAATCCGCGTGAGCTCTTAAAGCACCCGAAAAACTCCTACGTTGAATGCAGTGACGTCGGGCACTTTTCACTGACTTCTTTCCTCCCTGCTGCAAAATGGTACCTTAAAAATGCGGGGCCGGATGCTGTTCTTCAAAACCCTACATTATCCCTTGTGCTTGAAACGGCCGGGGAAAAATCCGTGTCATATAACAAAGCGCATGAGATGACGCCGCTTTTTGAAGATACTGCAGATGCCCTGAAAGGAAAACTCGATGCTGCCTCCGCCTCCGAGGAGATGAAAAGTGCAGTAGAGCTTGTTACATCCTATGCTCCGGATGAGATTGAGTTCTCCTTAAACGACCTCGTATACACCAAAGAACAGCTGGCTGTCGTGGACAAAGTACGGACCGCACTTGAAAACCATGAGTTCCTGAAAACCCACCGCATCTATGATGTCGGAAAAATCATGCTTGTGGGAAAACCGGGTACCGGAAAGACCTCGTTTGCGCTCGCCCTTTCCAAAAAACTTCATATGCCGGTCCTTGAAGTGCGGCTTTCGATGATTACCTCCCAGTATCTCGGGGAAACCTCAAAGAACATCGACCGCATCTTTGACCTCGCAAAAAAGATTGCTCCCTGTATCCTCTTTATCGACGAGTTCGACTACATCGCAAAAACCCGTATCTCCGATGACAACGGAACGATGAAACGCGCCGTAAACACTCTCTTAAAGTCCCTCGACCACGTAAATCTTATCAGAAACCGCGTTCTCTTCATAGGGGCCACAAACTTCGCGGAGACTCTTGATGAAGCTGTCTGGCGCCGTTTTGATGAAGTGGTAAAGTTCGAGATGCCCGACGTTAAAATGCGTGAAGAGATTCTGCTGCATGTTGCAGCCGACATTCCCTGTTCGATGAAGTTTAAGGAGGTTGCAAAGATGACCGAAAACTTCTCCGGTGCAGACCTTCGGATGATGCTTACGGAAGCCATCGTCTGTGCGCTTCTTGACGGCAGAAAGGAACTCTCAAAAGAAGACATTGACGCAGGAATCTCCCTTGTAAAACGCCGGACCTCGATTCGAAGCGGGGTATGATGCGGATAACTGTCCTCGGGACCGGAGATACCGTGGGCACCCCGAAGGTCGGGTGTGACTGTTCCGTCTGTACGGAGGCAAAAAAGCGTGGTGTCCAGCGGCTCCGCACCTCGATTCTGGTAAGCCGTGCGGGGCGGAATCTGCTGATAGATACATCTCCTGACCTGCGGCAGCAGCTGCTTGCAGCAGATTCGCCGCACATCGATGCGGTTATCTGGACCCACGGGCACTATGACCACATCATGGGATTTCCTGACTTTTACCGTGTTCAGCGGGAAACGATGCAGGTCTATGGGGCTCCCGAGGTTCTTTCATACTGCGGCAGGATTTTTTCATTTATCAAACATGATGAACACCCTGTTGAACCGTATGTTCCAACTGATATCTGCGGCATGTCAGTTACCATCTTCCCGGTCGAGCATGACGGCACACCCACCTACGGGATGCGGATTGAAGCTGACGGAAAGGTGTTTGCTTATTCATGTGATACAAGGGCAGATATAAGAGATGAGTCGCTTCATCTGATGGAGGATGCAGACCTTCTGCTGCTCGACGGTATTTTCCCTGCAGGTGTGAATATCAGAAAACACATGAATACCGCAGATGCCGAGCGGCTCGGACATGACCTTCGTGCAAAGAGATTTTACTGTGTGCACATGAGTCATAAGATTCCGCTTGACTATTCGTATGCTGCATACGATATGCAAAGCTGGGATTTGTAACGGGATTAGGCCATCAGAACATCCTGCGCTCAAAAAATACTGAATCAATCAAAAAGAGTCGGTAGATAAGATAAAAACAAAGATAAAAAGGGAGTCAGCAGTTACTCCTCTTCCGCTCCTTTTCCTGCAAGTTCTGTCTCTTTTGCATTGTAATAGTAATACTCGCCTGCGGCCTTCTGCTCGCGGTCCAGATATGAGCCCGGTTTATTGATTCT
The DNA here is from genome assembly GCA_018065685.1 of Candidatus Methanocorpusculum equi. Lineage (GTDB taxonomy): Archaea > Halobacteriota > Methanomicrobia > Methanomicrobiales > Methanocorpusculaceae > Methanocorpusculum > Methanocorpusculum equi. The sequence goes on from JAGHSU010000153.1 coordinate 2,372, forward strand.
TGGTCTCCCGGTCTTGTCGCGGCGGAAGGTGATTCCCAGATTCGAGAGGAAGAGATTCATTCCGTCTTTCATCTCGAAAGGCCCGAGTGCTGCACCTTCTTTTCCGGGAACACCGTCAAAGACCAGCAGACGCTCGGAAAGCATATCTATTGTGTACATATCATGGTCGATGACCATGATTCCTGCCTCTTTCTCTTCTGCCGCCCGCTTGATGACCATTGCTGCCACCAGACGCTGCTCCACATCGAGATGGGCACTTGGTTCATCGAGGATATAGAGGTCTGCATCACGTGAAAGGCAGAGTGCGATTGCCGTCCGCTGCAGTTCCCCTCCTGAGAGGTTTCTTACCTCTGACTGCAGAATCCGTGTAAGACCCAGCGGCTCAATTATCTCATGCTGGTAGTATGATGTATCAAATTTGCGTGTTGCCTGGCGGAGCATAAATTCAACGGTGTCCGCACAGTCCTGGTCGGGTGTTACATACTGCGGTTTGTAGGACATTGTTACCGTGTCAAACACTTTTCCGTCATCCGGTTTTTCCACACCTGCCAGAAGTTTTGCAAAGGTTGATTTTCCAATACCGTTTGCTCCGACGATTCCAAGCACCTCTCCGCGTCTGACCTGTCCGCCGGACACTTTCAGGGTAAAACCGGGGAAGGTCTTCTGCATCTCAGGAATATCCATTAATATTTCGCGTTCAACATCGCTTTCATGTCCGCGTGTCTCAAAGACCACCGGGTAGTCACGGATTCTGATGTTTTCCTCATCGATGAAACCTGAAAGGTACTGGTTTACTCCGTTCCGGACTCCCTTGGGGCGGGTAATGATACCAAATGCCGCGGGTTTTCCGTATCCCAGGTGTACGGTTTCTGCGACCATGTCGAGGATTGCGATATCGTGTTCGACCAGAATCACCGGGTGTTCTGCCGCGATTTCGCGGATAAGATTTGCCGCAACCATTCTCTGATAGATATCAAGGAACGGGGTTACCTCATCAAGGAAGTAGAAGTTTGCCTCTTTGGATAAGGCCACGGTGAGGGCGATACGCTGCAGTTCACCGCCGGAAAGCGTTGAGAGGTCTTTATCAAGAATGGTTGACAGGGAGAGCTTTTCAATATAGTAATCCAGTTTTTTGCGCTCATCATTTGCCCGGAGCAGGTCAATGACACGTCCTTTAAACGCTTTCGGGATGAAATCAATGTACTGCGGCTTAATGGATGCCTTAATATTTTTCGCGGCAACCTTCTGCAGATACTCAAGAAGTTCTGTACCTGCATAATGCTGCAGAATCTCTTCCCATGAGACCTCATGGTCAAAGATACCAAGGTTCGGACGAAGCTGACCGGAGAGGATTTTTACCGCTGTGGATTTTCCGATACCGTTAGGCCCGAGTACACCGGTGACTTTTCCTGCAACCGGCTGCGGGAGTCCGTAGAGCACAAAGGCGTTGGGCCCGTAGCGTGTTACCGGGGTTTTCAGCTCTTCGGGGAGCTGAATAATATCAAGTGCCTCGAACGGACACTTTTTAACGCAGATACCGCAGCCGACGCACAGCTCTTCGGAAACCTCGGCGCGTCCTGATTCGCCGATTACAATGGTTTCATCGCCGGTCCGTACGCGCGGGCAGTAAATAATACATTCCTGTCCGCATTTTTTCGCGTGGCAGCGGTCTTTATGAACGATAGCGATTCTCATATTGATAACGGGAGGATGGAGGCTGACAGAAGCATGGTCCAGCTGATAAACCATGCGCAGAATGTCATGAAGCCCTGATAGAACCAGTCCTTCTTACCAAGTGCCTTGGTATCGATTTTTATAAGCAGGAAGATGGTCTTTTGTATTACTATGGCTACCAGACAGATAAGAATTCCCAGAATCCAGTTCGGCGGGGCTGTAGGGTCGCCAATCAGAGTGCCTACCATGTAGAATGAAACAATACCTGCAATCACACCGAGTGTGAGTGCAATTCCGGTTCTTATGACGACAGTTACATACTCTTTCTTTTTCCGTGAGAGAGCCTCTTCCGGTGTTTCCTTCCGCTTTGGTGCTGCCGGCTCGGGTGCAGTCTGCGGAGAAGCAGAGGGGGCGGTCTGTTTTGACTGCGCGGCGTTTGCTCCTGCTGCAGCGGTTTCTGCAGCTGCCGTATCTGCCGCCGCGGGGACTGTTTCCTGTACCGGATCCGGGATAAAACGCATCTCAATTGCCTTTTCCGGACAGATTCTGACACATCTTCCGCAACCGGTACACAGTTCCTCTACAACCATTGCCTTTTTATTTCTGCCGATATAAATAACCGGTCTGTTCTTCCGGGAAGCAGGGCAGAACTTAACGCAGCGGTTGCACATCGTTGTGTCACATTTTTCTTTTCGTATATATGCTATCTGCATTCTATTCTCCTATCAGGAATGTTTAACTATATTAGCTTTCACGCCTTATGTATATTGGGATTTATGGCGACGCTTAAGGGTATGAGCGGAGTGGATGTCAGGGCTGAGGTTTCAGAACTCAAAACCCTCCTTCCGCTCTGGATTGGAAAGATTTACCAGTATGACAACGCATGTTTCGGTTTCCGCTTAAACGGAGAGGAAAAACAGCGACATCTGTTTTACTGCGAACGCGGTGTGCGCGCGCATCTTGTATCAGAACTGCCGCCCGCGCCGAAAAACCCGTCGGGATTTTCGATGTATCTCAGAAAATATGTCGAAGGAGGACGCGTGCTTTCGATTCAGCAGAAGGGAATCGAGCGTGTTATTATATTTGAGATAGGAAAGGGAGTAAATGAATATCGTCTGATACTTGAACTCTTTGATGACGGAAATCTGATACTAACCGACAAGGATTTCGTCATTATGAATGCGCTGGTGCAAAAACGGTTCCGTGAACGTGATATCACCGCAGGTCAGGTGTACGGCAGGATGATGAAAAGCCCGGAAACCCTCTCGTATGAGGAGTTTGCGGAGGCTGTCACCGGGGAAGATACTGAAATTGTGCGCGCGCTTGCAAAGCGTCTTCTTCTGGGAGGGGTAGTTGCAGAGGAAATCTGCAGAGAGGCCGATGTTTCCCGTGCTATGCCTGCAAAGTATTCCTCAGAAGTACAGCTTCGCCCTGTTTACAATGCAATGCTTCAATGGTTTTCGCAGCTTGATATGCCTGACCCGGTAATCGATGAAAAGGGTGTATTTCCGACACCATCTCCTGTGCGTACTCCGATAGCGCATTATCCGACATTTTCCAAAGCTCTTGAAGCATATTACCCGAAGCCCGATGTCATGCGCAGAGAAAAGGAAGAAGCCGCGAAAAAACTTACCCGTCAGGAGCGTATCAGACAGCAGCAGGAAGCAGCCATTTCCTCCTTTGAAAAGAAAGCGGCATTGGCAACAGAGGCAGCAGAGATTATTTACGGGCACTACGGAGAGGTAAAAGAGGTCATCGATGTTTTATCTGCGGCATCTCGGAAGATGTCCTGGCAGGAAATTTCAGCGGTCCTGAAGAAAAGTGATATGCCTGCTGCAAAACGGATTGTCTCTCTCGATGCTGAAAAGGTATCAGTCCTCCTTGATCTTGGTGAGGCACAGAAGGTAACAATCTTCCTGCATGACAGTCTTGAGGCAAATGCAGGAAGGTACAGCGAACTGGCGAAAAAGTTCCGTGCCAAAAAGGCAGGCGCAGTCCGCGCCATGGAGCGGATGGCAGAGCGTCCGGAGAAGAAAGCGGCAGAGCGCATCGGCCGCATGAAGGCAAAATGGTATCATAGGTTCCGGTGGATGGAAACATCAGACGGTGTTCTTGTAATAGGCGGCAGGAATGCCGACCAGAACGAGGAGCTTGTTAAAAAGTACATGGAAGGAAAAGATACATTCCTCCATGCGGACGTTTTCGGAGCATCGGTTGTTATTGTAAAAGGAAAAACCGAATGTATGGATGAAGCGGCAGGATTTGCAGTATCATATTCACGTCTCTGGTCATCGGGCAGTGCATCAGGAGATGTCATAGAAGCCGCTCCCTCACAGGTGAGCAAGACTCCGGAGACCGGGGAATATGTTGCCCATGGGGCTTTTGTCATCCGCGGGGAGCGCACTATTCTCAAGGATGTTCCGCTTGAGGCAGCCATCGGTGTTATGACAGAACCGGTCTTTGCAGTCATCGGCGGCTTTCCGTCTGCAGTCCGAAAGAAGACAAACATATATGTATGTCTGAAACCGGGGACGTTTGAAGGAGACGATGTCGCACGGAAAGTTCTTCGAAGACTTAAGGAGATGGTACCTGACGGAGATTCGAAGATGCTTCGTGCAGTTTTAAACACTGAGGCAGTAGCGGCATTTGTGCCTCCGGGGGGTTCTGATATCGTATGAAAGCAGAACTCTCCGAGCCGCTGAAGCACGATGGCTTTGGCGAATATAAACTCATCTGTGATTCACTGGATGATTTGTGGCATTTATCCCACCTGATTTTGCCTGGGGATACAGTATATGCAGTAACACTGCGGACAGTTGACGCCCCATCTGATAAACTCCGTTCGGAGAAGCTCGAAAAGCGTCCGGTAAGAATTGGTCTGAAGGCGGAAAAAGTTGAATTTTCGGCTGATGCAAACCGCCTACGGGTGTTTGGTGTTATCGTCTTCGGGCCGGACCTTGGTCAGCATCATACGATAAATGTGGAAACGGGTTATGAGGTATCGGTTGTAAAACGGTGGCGTCCGCATGATTTATCACGTATTGAGCGGGCTGTTTCCGCCTCGGTCCACGGGGTTGTGCACATTGCAGCTGTAGAAGACGGCGAGATTGAACTCTACCGCATCAGACAGTACGGTCCGGAACGGATTGTAACGTTTACTCTCGGGAGCGGGAAAACAGCAGGTCTTGACTCGCGTGAGGCTCTGTTTGGCGCGGCTGCGGAAGCACTCGCTCCGGTTACAGGAATTATTATTGTTGCAGGGCCGGGATTTGTCAAGGATGATTTCGTATCGTATGTAAAAACGAAAAAACCTGATCTTGCGGCTAAAATGATGACCGCAGATACCCGGCGTTCCGGATACGGTGCGGTTCAGGAGGCAATCGGAAATGGTGTTTTAACCCGCGCTGCAGAGGATGTGCAGCTTGCACGTGAGGTATCTTTCATGGATGAACTCTTTTTGCGGATTGCAAAGAACGGGGCTTTTGCTTACGGGAAAGATGACGTGCGGCGGGCGGTCGATTTCGGCGCGGCGGAGCAGCTTCTGGTAACAGATACTGCGGTCCGCGAGGGGGTGTTTTCAGCAATCCTTGAGGATGCGGAACGGATTGGTGCAGAACCGGTGGTGTTTTCGACCGGGTTTGAGCCGGGAAAGCGTCTGGAAGCCCTTGGGGGAATTGCCGCCCTTTTGCGGTATGCTTTGTGATGATGAGATAATAAACGTTTATTTTATATATCACGAAGGGCAATATAATAAAACACAAAGTGCAAACGCCTGTCCCGGTAGGGTAGAGGATATCCTTAAAGCCTGCGGAGCTTTAGACCGGGGTTCGAATCCCCGTCGGGACGTTATCACATCTTTTCTTTTGTTATTTCTTTTCTATTATTACCACAC
>JAGHSU010000158.1 GCA_018065685.1 Candidatus Methanocorpusculum equi
GAATAAGGTCCGTAAATCTCCGCTGAATTATTGAAAGCCGTCCCAGCTGAAATAATTATTATACTCATAAATTAAACCGCATCCGGATTCACAAAGAATCCTGCAGACGCGAAAAGGGCCCCGTGGAAAAGAAAAAATAACCCGGCTGCGGTGTTCTTCGCGGAAAAACTAACCCCTCATACCTCTCAGAAGACGCCGCCCGGGTTTCAGCAAACCCCGTTCACCCGCGGGAAACAGCCTTCCCGTCCCTCACATACCGGTGAAGCAAAACCCCCTCAGACTCAGTCACCTCGCCGCCGTCCATATACACCTCAAACCCCAGATGATAAACAACCAGATCTGCACAAACCCGCTCCGCAAGCGAAATTAAGGCAGGAACAATCTCCAGGCCCGGCCGGACCGCATAAATAACATCAGCCCCCTCATAGAGAGAAAGCCTCGGCTCCACACAGTCATCAACAACCGAAGGCACAAGGGTACACTCAGGATACGCGTGCACATCGGTGCAAAGAACTGAGACCCCTGCCCGCAGCAAAACCTCCGCCGCATACGTCTTCCCCCCGAAACCGACCTCAACCGCCGACGAATAATGTGCTGCTATATATCGTCCGACCGCTCTCTCAATACCGTGCTCCATTCAAATACATTTATGTTCTTCCGGATAAAAAATATCTATGATAATGGGGATACACGTATTCTGGGACAGCAGGGCACCTGCCGGACTCTCAAAACCCGCCGCAGAAGGCATTTCATCCGTACTAAACACGGAAATCGGCTGGATAGACGGAGGCACATTCCCGCTCGACGGCTTCGACCCTGCGCGCGGCCAGTATGACGCCTTAAAAATCCCCTCCAAAATAGACCTCTTCCGAAGCATGCACCCGGAGCTCTTCAAACCAAAGGAGATGAGCCCCGAATACTACCGGCAAAACTGCCACCACACGTAAAAAGTACTCCTGATAACCTCAGGCGACCTGTACACCCCGAAAAACAACTTCGTCTTCGGCCTATCCCACATAAAACTCGGCGTTGCCGTCGTCTCCGCAACCCGCCTCGACAACAGATTCTTCGGACGATACGCAGACGACGCATCGCTCATCAAACGGATTATAACCGAAAGCTGCCATGAAATCGGCCACCTCTACAGCCTCGAACACTGCGAAAACCCAAGCTGCATCATGTACTGCCCGAACAACCTGGACCAGCTTGACGCGAAAAACACCATATTCTGCGGAAGATGCCGCCTTGAACTGGACTCAGCAATGGCAGGAGGGACACTGTGAGCTGGGTAACTGTCTGGGGATTCGGGGCTGATATACGGGCCGCGGGAGACACCCTCTTCGTCCGCGAAAAAGGAAAAAGCACCGCGGACCGGTACCCCCTAAACGAAGTATCCCACCTCATAATCGCAGGAGACAACATCCTCCGCACAGCAGTCATCGAAAAATGTCAGGAAAAAAAGATTCCAATCTCCTTTTTTGACATCCGGGGAAACCCCGCGGGGTGCCTCTTTATGGAAAACCCGCGTCTTTCCGCAGCCCAGGACGCGGTATCCGCCCACGCCTATGCAAAATCAGTAATCGAAAGCTCCATCGAAGCCCGCATGCGCCACCTCCATGAACTCGCCGAACAGCACGGAGAGTTCTACCGCAAAGGAGAGGTGGAAATCTTAATGCAGGCACGCAGCGAACTCGAATACCTCATAACCCTCCCCGAACTTGCCCGCGTCTACACCTTAACAAAAGACATGTACTATGAAATCCTCTCTCGTGCCGTCCAGCGGGAGACGGGCTACAAACGAAGGACCGAAGACGTCTTTGCAGACCCGGTAAACACCCTCCTTTCAATCGGCTACGCAGCGCTCTATGCCACAGTAAACGCAGCATGCCGGGGCGCAGGCCTTGACACGAAAAAAAGCACAATCTTTAAAAAATACATCCCCTGCAGAGGAGACCCCTGCGTCTGTGAAATCATGGAGCCCGCCCTTGTCCCGATGGTCGACCGCGTCGTAATACAGATGGCAGAAGAAGGGCTCCTTTCGGATGCAACCCGCTCGGGAAAGCGCTGGCTCTTCCCGGAAAAGACAAAAGCGGTGTTTTCGGCCCGGCTCAAAGACTCGATTGACTGCTTCTGCATCGAAGAGAATGTAAAAGCGTATGCGAAAGCCGTAGAGGCAGGAAGAGCACCGGAGTTTCATTATCCGGCATAAACCGGATTTTCCGTGCGAAACCATAATCAAAACAATAATATAACTAACAGTAAAGAATGATACAGTAAACCGGAGACCGCACACCCCATGAACTTCCCTGCAGCCGGAAAACACAACTCAATCCTGAGCTTCACCGCAATCGGCGTCATCGCGGCAATTTTAGCCTCTGTAGCAGAAGCGCTGTACACGCCGCTTACCAAACTCATATCAGCCGATGCGGGACTGATGATGTCAGTCTCCTTTATCCTCTTCGGCTCGGCATTCGGGATGTTAATTGTCCTGCTCTTCGGAAGAAAATCAAAAGCAGTCTTTGACCCGAAGCGCCATCTGCGAAAAAAAGATGCAGGGATACTCCTTGGAATCACTCTGGTTTCCATGGTGGTATTCACCGCCGAAATCATAGGAATCCAGCTGGAGTCCGCCGCAACATCCTCTATTCTTCAAAACATCGGAACCGTTGCAACAGTCCTGTTCGCGGCCCTGTTCCTGAAGAAAAAAATCCCCAAACGCCTTGGAGTGGGCGTCGCCTTAATCGTGCTTGGCAGCCTCGCCCTAGCAGTGACGAACCCGAACACCTTATCCTTTTCGACAGGATCACTTCTCATAATCGGAGCATGCCTTCTCACCGGCGTCCTCTGCATCCTGATGAAACTCCTCTCTGAGAGGAACCCCATTGAAATAGCAATAATCCCTGGTCTCATCATTGGTGCTGCGGCCCTCATCATAGCATTCTGCATGGGTGAGTCACTCCCTTCCCTCCCGCACGCCGTAGGGCTCATGGTAACAGGATTCATCGTCTGTGGTCTGGCCCCCTTCTTCCTGATGTATGCCCAGAGACATCTTGGCGCGGCAAAAGCAGGAGCAATCTACGGCATTTATCCGCTCCTCGGGCTCTTCTTGCAATCCCGATTCTTGGAGAGGTCCCCTCCGTTGCCTTCCTCGCCGCATTAATCCTGTTCATCCCCGGAATGTACTTCGTCATCACGAAAAACACCGGTACGGAAGCCGCAAAGGCAGAGGATGCTGACGACCCGAATGAAGGAGACGTACAGTTCCTTACGTCAATGAAAGACGCCAGGAAAAACGAGATACGGAATCATGTAACCTCCTTCGGACTTCTGGTCATCGCTCTGTTCTTTGTCATGATGATGATAGACGCTTTTAATCCGGGGGCTGCCGTAAACCCTGAACTCACCTCAATCTATCTCCCCGGGGCCTTATTTGGTATATTCCTTCTGCTCTGCGGCATTGTTCTGCTGATACTCGGGAAACGGGTGATGGCGGCAGTCACCTTTATTCTGATGTCGTCACAGATGCTTTCGGTTACGGTGCTTGAAGATATAGCAATGCTGAATATTTTGTCAGGTATCATCTATTTCATCTTCGCCCTCATTCTGATGACATCAAAGGATAAACAAAAGTATGCATTTGCCATCGTCAATCTCCTCCTGGGAATCACCTCCATCGCCCGTATCTATGATAATCAGATCTTCTGGATAATTATGGCATTATCCGCGGTGTTTCTCATCTGGCTCTCAATTGCCTGCGGAACCGGAAAACTGCGGCATTCCATCTCAAAATACCTGACCGAAAACGGAGATGTGACATTCAGAAGATGCGGATCGGTAATAGGCTACCTGCTGCTTGCAAAAACCCTGATAATTGTTCTCATCTACGAGTTCAATGACCCGACGTTCACAACCATCCTGGATTCGGCTACTACACTTGGAATTATCCATGTCTGCCTGCTTGTTTTAGTGGGTCTGCTGCTGATATGCATCGGAAAACGGAGGGTAACCTCAATATTTTTCATCGGTGCAGGTCTTGCGCTGGCTCTGGACCTGATATCCCCTGAGATATTCGGATACCTCCCGGTGATTCTTCTGCTGGTACTCGGCATTCAGAATGTATTACGCAAAGACCCCCGTATCCTGCCGTCGTTTCTGCTAATCGGAGATGCATTCGCAACAATGCTCTTCTATAATCTGGCAGAATTTCCGGAAGTCAAAACAGCAATGCTTCTCCTAACGCTGATGTGTACAGTAATCGCCGTCTACCTCTCCTTCGCCGTCTTTGCGGAAAAACCGAAACTTCCGCTGTTCTAGCGGAATAACCTGTACGCCGCAGCGGAGAAAACAAAAAAAACGCCGGCACCAGCCATCCGGACAACAAAGCATAACTATGCAGGACGCCAATAGATAAGCAACACTATACAGGAGAAAATATCATGTTGCTCATAGCACTCGCAGGAAAACCAAACTGCGGAAAATCGACATTTTTTAAATCGCTCACCCTCGCAAACGTAGAAATCGCAAACTACCCCTTCACCACCATCGACGCAAACAAGGGAGTGGCCTACGTGCGCTCCGTCTGCCCCTGCAAAGAACTCGGCATTGAAGGCGGATGCGGAAACTGCGTTGACGGCGTACGCTTTACCCCCGTAGAACTCCTCGACGTCGCAGGACTTGTCCCGGACGCACACATGGGACGCGGACTTGGAAACCAGTTCCTGGATAACCTCCGTGAAGCGGATGCCATCATTCAGGTGGTCGACGCATCAGGAAGCACCGACGCCGAAGGAAACCCGGTAGACCCGGGAACACGTGACCCCTTAGAGGATGTCACCTTCCTCAGATATGAATTTGCCATGTGGATGGCAGGAATCGTCCAGAAACACCTCCCAAGACTCGTCCGCCAGGCACAGGGAAAAGAAAATATCCTGATAGACCTCTTAGGCGGCGCCCTGGCAGGCCTTAGAATCGATGCGGTTGATGTCAGAAACGCGGTCGACGAGTGCGGCATAAACCTCGCAAAGGCCTCCGACGAGGACATCGAAAAGATGTGCGAAATCCTCCTCGACATCTCAAAGCCCATGATTATTGCCGCAAACAAGGCAGACCAGGCATCCGATGAAAACCTCGCAAAATTAAAGGAGCTCGGAGCTGTTCCCACCATCGCTGCAGGAGAGCTCGCCTTAAAGTCGGCATCCGCAGCACACCTCTTAAACTACCTCCCGGGAGATGCAAAGTTCACCCCGAAAGAGGGTGCAAAACTTTCCGCAGCACAGATAAAAGCCCTTACCTTTGTGGCTGAAAACATGAAAAAACTCGGCGCAACCGGTGTTCAGGAGGCCTTAAACAAAGCAGTCTTTGAGCAGTGCGGCATGATTATTGTCTACCCGGTAGAAGACGAAGGAAAATACTGCAACGCAAAAGGCGTGGTGCTCCCCGACGCCCTGCTGATGCCCAAGGGTTCCACCCCTCGCGACCTCGCATTTAAAATCCACACCGATATCGGAAACGGATTCCTCTACGCGGTGGATGCAAAGACAAAGATGCGGATTAAGGATACCGCAGAGCTCAAAATGGGCGATGTCATCAAGATTGTAAGCACGGCGAAATAAATTTAATCCTTTTTTTTCTGTTCGCTGTCGTAACTGATAGACCAGACTGGTTAAAAAATCCGGCAGCACGTACAAGAGAGATGTGCTGAACGTGCCTTTTTTGAACGGCACGGTTGCAGCACCTGTATTTATACCTTATCTCTGTCATATATAAAGTTCCCTAAATTTTCAATAATCCACTCCCTAAATTTTCAATCACCCGCAGTCTTCTCCCCGCAGACAGACAACAGATAGGTATATAATCCAATAAATACAAATATACTATCACTAACCATGGGAAGCGAAGCGTATCAGGCACAGGTCCTTCGGGCGTTTTTTGATACCATCACCGGTACCGACAGGAATCTGACGCGGGTCTACCTTTGTGTCATAACCGTTGCAAAGCTCCGCGGCGAAAGCCCTGAAAAGCTGACCTTCCTAAAAGACCAGATGATAAAGAGCCGTGCAAAACACGAGCTCTCGGTCGATATCTTGGACTACATGGTCGACGCGGCAAACTCCCTCGAAAACAAGGCAGTCTACTCCGCATTCGGCATTCCCGAGTCCGCGGATGCTGACGACTTTGGAAGCATCTCGCTCGATTCCCTCTGAATTTCCCTCTTTTTTCGTCACACACCAGGTATCGCACACGAGCGAAACCCTCTATACCTATCAGCACAAACAAATACAGTACAATGAAGTCATTACCATTTGACAGAAAACCCAACGGAAAAGTAACCGTCATGTGCAGCGGAAAAGAGGTCTCGGTTCACACGACATGCATCTTCTGCGAACACTGCGCAGGCATCAGAGTAAACCGCAGAGTTGCCCCGAACCCCTACGCACAGGCACTCAGAAACTCGAAAGGAGGCATGGGACTCGATGAGGAGCTCATGGAGGGAATGATTCTTTTCAACACCGCAGTCGAGGACAAAAACGCAACCGATATCGAGTGCAGCGACGATGCGGGAGAGGGATTTGTAACCGTCTCACGCAGCCGCTAACCACACAGACGCCAGAATCCCGAAGAGAACTAAAACCGCCATCCGCGAGATCTCGCATCCGGCGCCTGTCACATCCCCGTTCACCCCGCCAAAGAGCTTCTTTGACAAAAGCAGCAGCAGGACGAAGACCAGGACCGCAATCCCGAACGCTGCAGCTGTCCACCAGAGACCCGGAAGGAAAAGAGACACGGCAAGGGCCGGAAGGGCTAAAAGAATCGTATAGACCGCAAATCTGCGCTTCGAATGCTCATAAATAAATTTTTGAATCCCGTCCGCAAACGGCTTTCCAAGGGCTGAAAACAGCCCCATTACCATTTTGCTGAACACCTCGGCGCAGAAGACGGCGGGGACTATCATCCAGACCGGGATGGACGCAAGCCCCGCAAACGCCAGGAGAAGAACTAAAAGCCCTGCCGCAACGGCCCCCGCGCCGGTTGACCGGTCTTTCATCGCGGAAATCCGTTTTTCGCGGCTCCCGTGCGCCATGAGGCCGTCGCCGAAGTCAAGAAGCCCGTCAAAGTGGTTTGCGCCCGAAATTACAACAACAACTGCGAGGGTTACAGCAGCGACAATCAGACTGCTTTCAAATCCGAGGAGCCAGGCAACCAGGGCGGGGATGGCGGCAATAAGGCCTGTAACATAGCCTGCAATCGGATAAAGCCAGCTGTGCGCCGCGAAACGGTCAAAATCAGCGGGTTTTCCGAGGGGAAGAATCGTCGTAAACTGCAGGAGGGCTTTTACTGCTTTCATGGTGTCACGTTTGTTTGTATTTGTATGTATTTGTATGTATATTATTGGTGTTCAACAGGGATTAAGGTTAGTCTGTCTCTCAATCAAAAAACACCCCGACAGCCATCCGCACCGCAACAGCCGCCATCAATACGAAAAACAAAATCCGGACCCACTTATCAGAAATCTTCCCTGAAATTTTTGCCGCGGAAAAATATGCCGCAGGAACGGCGGTCACAACCAGAACAACCCAGAGGACAAGGTCAAAATACCCGTGCAGCAGATACGAAACAATCCCTCCTGCCGTAATGAAAACAATTGTGGCAGACGAAACCGCTGCGGCCCGCTTCACAGGAAACTTCCCGAAAATCGTCATCAGAGGAACTAAGATCGTCCCCCCGCCGACTCCGAGAAGCCCTGAGAAAAATCCCCCGACTGCCCCGATCCCTGCAGCAAGGGGGGAAGGCATCATTGTTTTTTCTCCGGACGGAAGCTTTGTAATCATTCTGATACCTCCGATTACAAGGATGATGGAAAAAAGAATCGTAAGTCCGTTGACCGGAGGAGAGGCCGCGGCAAACCCTCCGGCAAACCCGAAACCCATCCCGCAGATACCCATCACAGCTGCAGTCTTCCATGACACATTCCCCCGCTTTGTATGAGCGACAGCGCTGGTCAGAACAGTCGGAAACGCCGCTGCAAGACTTGCACCAAACGCCGTAAGAAGCGCCGTCTCCTTCGGAAATCCCGCAGAAAGCAGCACAAAGTACCCTGCAGGTGCAAACAAAAACCCGCCGCCGACACCAAGAATTCCCGCTAACAGTCCTGCTAAAATC
>JAGHSU010000115.1 GCA_018065685.1 Candidatus Methanocorpusculum equi
ACTGCAGCGGAAATAGAGAATCTGCGCGTGCAGGTCACCTCAATAAAGGACCCGTTCTCCGAAGGAGTGCAGAGTCTTATCAAGGAACGCGAGAGTCTGCGCGAGTTTCTGCGCGGCATCTACACGGCCCGGACCAAAAAAATCATCGATATGGCCTCCGCTGCGTCAAACGGCGAAGAAATCGACCGCAATTCCCTCAGAATGATGGTTGCCGGAGAGCGTGCGCTCTATAATGTTGTGCTCGAATCCTGCACTTCATGCAGAAAAGCTCTTTTAGAGGGAAAGCAAATAATAGAGGTTACTGCTTACAATTATGCCGCACCGGAGGTGCCTGCGGCAGCGGAAGCTTCACCCGCTGCACCGGCAAATCCGGCAGATGAAGAGGAATTTGAGGAGTTTTCCGAAATTCCCACCGAATCTGAAGCGAGCCGTGCAGAAAATGCTCCGGATCCGTATCGTGTTGTAGCGGTACGATCAAAACTCTCAGAATTCCAGGATTTGAATGGAAGGATTTACTCTCTTTCGCCAGGAGACGTTGTATCCCTGCCGTCGTCGATGGCTGATATTCTGTGTAAAGACAACAAAGCATTAAGTATTCGTATTCGCTAATACTGATGTTTACAAAAAGCCCCGCAACAGATGCGGGTCTTTATTCCTGAAGAGGTAAATAATGAAGAAACCAGTTAAGTTCAACACCTACTGCCCGTACTGCAGAAAGCACACCGAGCACGAGGTCGAAAAGGTAAAGAAAGGCAAAACAACCGGTCTCCACTGGATTGACCGCCAGAAAGCACGCAGAAGCAAACTCGGAAACCGCGGTAAATTCGGCAAGGTTCCGGGAGGAGACAAGCCGACCAAGAAGATTAACGTCCGCTACCGGTGTAAGGAATGCGGAAAGGCACACCTGCGCGAAGGATACAGAGCAGGCAAATTCGAGCTTACGGAGTGAGTGAAAAATGGTAAAAGCAGCACGTGAAAACCGGAGCAAATTCTTAAAAGTCGGATGCCCCGACTGTTCCAGCGAGCAGATTATCTTCGAGAAGGCAACCTCTGTTATTGAGTGTGCCTCCTGCGGAAAAATCCTTGCAGAACCGACCGGCGGAAAAGTCTCTCTGAAAGCAGAGATTGTCGAGACCTTCGAGTAAGGGGGCTGTCTATGAGCGACAGAGACTGGCCGCAGGAAGGAGAACTTGTCGTCTGCAGTGTAACTGAAGTCAAGGACTTCGCAGCATTTGTAACTCTCGACGAGTACGACAAACACACAGGCCTTATCCCGATGGCTGAAGTGGCCCGCGGATGGATTAAGTACATCCGCGACTACGTACGCGAGGGTCAGAAGATTGTCTGTAAAGTCCTGCATGTGGATGCAAACCGCGGTCATATCGATCTCTCACTCAAAGATGTAAATGAACACCAGCGCCGCGAAAAGATTCAGGCCTGGAAGAATGAGCGGAAAGCCCACAAGTGGATCGGGTTTGCCGCGGCGGAATCAAAGACTGAGGTCGGAAAAATCGAAGATGCACTCTACGCGAAGTACACTTCACTCTACGATGCATTCGAAGACCTGGTCTTAGACCCGGAAAAAACCGCAGCAAAATTAAAACTCCCTGAGGCAGGAAAGACCGCTCTCGTAAAGATTGCCGCCGAGAATGTCAAAATCCAGAAGGCAACCGTTACGGGAACGCTTGTTCTTACCTCAAACAAACCCGACGGGGTAAACATTATCCGCCGTGCACTGCGCAGTGCAGAGCCGAAAATCGACGGCGCTGTCATTGAACTTCAGTACCTCGGTGCTCCGAACTACCGCATTAAAGTTACCGCATCCGATTACAAAAAGGCAGACCGTGCGCTCCAGAAAGCAGCGGGTGCCGCAATCGGTGTCATGGAACGTGCGGGAGACTCCGGAAGCCTCGTAAAACAGAAGTAGGCGGATAACGATGCATGGTCACATACGCGAATGTAAACGTGACCATGTCTATACTTTTTTGGAAACCTGTCCTGTATGCGGAGAGCCTACCACCTCGGTTCATCCTCCGCGGTACTCGCCGCAGGACAGATACGGAAAATACCGGAGAATGATTGCCAATAAATTAAACGATGGAACAGGGAAATGAATCAGGTGAATATTGAGTGGGAGGAAAACCGCCCGCAGATAAAAAACTGCACCATCGCCGCGGCAGGCCTTCCCGGTGTCGGCCACGTGGGAAAACTGGTTGTTGACCATCTGGTGCGTACACTAAAGGCAAAGAAAATCGCAGAGATAACATCAACCCTTTTCCCGCCGCAGATGTACATCTCGGAGGAGGGAGTTCTGAGGTTTCCGAGAAACGAGGTCTGGTATGCCCCGAAGAAAAAGAACAGCCCGGCAATGATTCTTTTAACGGGAGACTGCCAGAGCGTGGGGCCCGAAGGACACTATATCTTAGGTGAAGCGTATGCGGATATCTTTGCAGAGCTCGGGGTAAAGCGCGTCTATACCTTAGGCGGCTACGGTCTCGGGCGCCTCATAGAAAAGCCGCGTGTCCTTGCCGCGGTCTCCTCCATCTCCCTGAAGCAGGAGGTGCTCGATGCAGGAGCTCTCATGAACGGCATCGAGCCTGTCGGGGGAATCATCGGCGCTGCAGGGCTTATTGTGATGTTCTGCGCAAAACGCGGCATCGAAGGCATCTCGCTTCTCGGGGAAACCTCCGGCTATCTGGTAGACCCGGTTAGTTCGACTGCGGTGCTGGATGTTTTCGAAAAGCTCACCGGACTTTCCGCGGACCGGACCGACTTATGCAAACTCGCAGAGGAGATGCAGCATGAACTCTCATCCTTTGCAAACTCGGTGCAGCAGAACGCGGCAGACGACCTGCGCTACATCGGATAACCGAAGGGTGAAACAACCCGTAGCGGACCTGGAGGAAAACCCGTGGAACTGAACGCCGATCTGCACATCCATTCGCGTTTTGCGATGGCAACATCGCCTGCTCTTTCTCCGGAGAGGATTCTTTCCGGATGCAGGCGGAAGGGAATCGATGTCATAGCAACCGGAGACGCCCTGCACCCGACGTGGCGCAAAATGTGGCAGGAGCATCTTTTTGACGACCCTGAAATCGTTGTAATCCCCGAGGCTGAGGTGGAAGACAGTTCCCGTGTCCACCACGTAATCCTTGCGGAGTCTTTAGAGCAGTTCGAGGCGCTTCAGGAGGCGTTTACCCCCTACTGTACGCACTTAACAACCGCAGGGCGC
>JAGHSU010000031.1 GCA_018065685.1 Candidatus Methanocorpusculum equi
CCATTATATATCATCTGTGTTAAATATATTAAACACATGGCGAACAGAGGCGAATACATGGAGGCGTTCTTCGGTGTAGAGCTCTACAAAAAATTCGAAGACACCATCAGCGACTTAGAAAACATCGAATCCGACCTAAAAGACATCTCCCATGAGGTGGCCCGTCTGGGGGGAGAACTCGAAAAGGAGGACAGAATCGGAACCGCACGGGAGATGCGTGCCTACATCTACGAGGCGGCGCAGCAGGTAAAAGATGTCAGAACCTTCCTTGACTTCTACTTCACCCAGAGCGAGGAGATATCCCAGGTCATCCTCGAACGCGACGCATACATGCTCCTCCACCAGATTCACCAGTGGGACTTCAATGATGTGCGCGACCTGCGTGACTGGTTAAACGACTTCAGACATGTCTGCGACACCATCGGCTACCGCGTCGAAGACCTCATAAACTTCGACAAACTCACCCCCTACCCGGTCCCCGATGAGATTAAACGCTACCCGGTCTATGCAATAGACAAACACAGCTACTGCCTCTGCGGAAAAGACGGAAGCGAAATCAAATACATCGACGAAGTTAAAGAAGAGCTTGAAACCCGCCCGAAGACACTCGCCCGCGACTTCAAACTCCCGACAGCCAAAAAAGAATAACTCAAGGATACCATGCCCCCGAGAAAGAAATCAAACCGGATAAAAGCCGAGGAAAACTACCTCAAAGGCGGCATCGTCCCTGAAACCGACCCGGACTACTATATCGTCCGCCTGAGAGCACCGGCAGGGATGATGACCCCTGACCAGCTCTCCGGAATCGGACGCATTGCCCGCCGGTTCGGTATCGAAAATGTGCACTTCACCGCACGGCAGACCGTGGAGCTGCTCCATGTAAAGCATGACGATCTCGATTCGATGGCACGGTCCCTGAAAAACAACGGGACACCCATCGGCGCAGAGCGTGCGGAGGTTGTAAACGTCACCTCATGCCTTGGAACGAAGCACTGCAAATACGCAGTCATTGACTCGCTCTCCCTCGCAAAAAAGCTGGATGAGAAGTTCTTCGGCAAAGAGATGCCGGTAAAAGTGAGAATCGCCGTCTCCGCCTGCCCGAACGGGTGTACCAGTGAACGGTTAAATGAAATCGGCATCACAGGCCTCAGGAAACCCGAGCGCAACATGGGGCTTTGCACCGGGTGCGGCACCTGTACCTTCTACTGCCGCGAAAAGGCCATCAATATCGTAAACGGCGTCATCACGATGGAGAATCAGAAGTGTATGCTCTGCGGCTTCTGCGTACATGCATGCCCCTACAACTACATAAACTTCCATGACGCAGGATACCTGATAACACTCGGCGGACGACGCGGAAGACATCCGCAGATCGGGCGCACACTCTTCATCGCAAAGACCGAGGATGACACAGTGGCAGTCGTTGAAAAGATCATCTACTGGATTTACCGGAGTATCGCCTCAGACAAGATGCTTCCCGAACAGCTCACCGACGAGGAGTTCGAGTACTTCAGAGGTCAGGTCATGAAAAGCTTAAAGCCGCTTGGAATCGAAGGATTCATCCCGAGCAGCGCCTACGCCCTCAAATAAATTCAACTGACAATTTACCCTCCTTATTTTTTAATGAATAAAGCGCACATCAGATTTCAGGCGAAATTTCAGACAAAAGAACTGAAAGGATTTCTTTTTCCCGGAACATCAAAGAAACGTAAACTCTCCACCCCCCGGGGAGCTGACCTGCCTTATATGTGCTTACAAAACCAATAGATAGGTGTGATATGTACCGCATCGGAGAATTTTCGAGGATTAGTAAGACAACAATAAAAACACTCAGATACTATGCTGAAAAGAACCTGCTGACTCCTGAAAAAACAGACCTGGTAACCGGATATCGATATTATACGACAGCACAGCTCCTGCAGCTTTATCAGATTCAGGAGCTGCGTGAAGCAGGTATTTCTGTCAGTGACATCAAAAAGATACTTTCCGGGGCGGATTCTGCGGCAATTCTGCGGAAGAAAAAAGAAGAACTTCAACAGAGCGTTGCTGATACCATATCTCAGATATCCCGCATTGATTTTTTGCTGGGAGGTTCACAACACATGAACTATTCAGTAACTATTAAAGAAATTCCGGAATACATCGTCTTTTCCAGAACTATGCACATCAATGCATACAGCGAGATGATGCAGGAGATTCCAAAAACGGGAGCAAAACTTGCTGCAGTAAACCCGACGCTGAAGTGTGTTGCACCTGATTACTGCTTCTGCAGATATCCTGACGGAGAATACCGTGTAGTATCCCGAAATTAGTTCACAAGTTTTTGACCAATCAAATCCGAAATTATGTTTTGTTTCAAGAACTATCCAAAAATTGGTCCTTGATTTTCAAAA
>JAGHSU010000076.1 GCA_018065685.1 Candidatus Methanocorpusculum equi
GGGAAGGAGTTAGTGACTGACTAACCTGAACACCGGAAAACGGAGACTCACCTGCACGGAATTCCGTATTTCCTGCCCTATTCTTTTTTCCAGAATCTTACTGTGCCATCTGCCATCTGCCATCACTTTTAGGCAGCAATTTTCTCCGAGATTTGTACTCTGTTAACGATTCAAACCTCAATTTTCGGACAGAAACGGTCACCAGGATTTTTCGTTTTTGTTCTCGTAAACGTTGTCCTTTTGGTATTAAGGTGTTAGAGCAAAGGCGACATTAATCCAAACAGAAGTCTGTTTTTTGAGCATTTTTGGAGAGAAACAAAGATTATATGAAAAATAAATATCAAACAGCAGATAAAAAGCACTTCCTGAAAAAGTCCCGCGTTTTGTGCAGATTTCATGCGTTTTTGGATTGGGAGGAGGAGATGTTTCATCTTCAAAGGAAAATCAGGATGAACATACATATTCTGCGCGCCCCGCAGGAGGATAGATGCACACTTTGCATCCGTTCAGTTCCAACAAACCGCAGAGTACGCCCGCACCAAAATCCATCCAATCCCCACTACAAACACATTTTAACAAAAACATCCATACATACCGCACATGACAACAAAACAAACCCCCCGCACGGACCCCCTGCAGATTCTGCCGCTTGCAGAACACCCGGAATGCCGCAGCGCCGCACTGGAAATCTTCTCCTACTCACTCCCCGAAGAAGAACACATCTTCCTTGCAAAAATCCCGGAAGAACTGCCTCCCTCAATGCATTCCAAAGAATGGGTGATACAGTACGAATCCCGCACCGTCGGATACATACACCTGCTCCTCTCCGGGGAAATAACCTACCTGCTCTACCTTGCCATCGCAAAGGACTGCCGCGGAAAAGGCATAGGGGGCCGTGCAATGGACTGGATAAACAGGAGATTTGCCGCGCAGTTTGTCTGTTTCTGCGTGGAAACCCCCGCTGAGGATGCACCGGATCAGAAAGAACGTCTTGCCCGCATACGCTTTTATGAACGCTTCGGATACCAGCTTACAGGCATCAACATAGCCAACGGCGAAAACCAGCTTTCCCTTATGTGCCGCAGTACCGCGGGACCTGAGGAACTGCAAAATGCCCTGCCGTTCTTTGAGGAGCTTATCGGAATATACGACAAAGATATGATATCTCTCTAATACCGCGTGAGGGGGAGACACGCACAATCTTTTTTACCGCCGGCAGCCGTTTATCGTATCCGCACCTGACCGTAACGAACCATCCCGAAACAAAACCTGACTGAACAGCTGCAGTACAAAAAACCGATGGAAAAAAAGCAATGGAAAAAAGAAGACATCCGGTGAACTTACGCTGAAACCTCTCCCGATGTGTATGCCTTGAGCAGCAAATCCTTTATATACTCCCGGTCTGTCATCTCTTCTGCAACATAGACTGAAAAACCAGGTTCTTTTACAGAGACTCTTCCGTTGGACAGAAGAGATGCATCAATACGAATCTCCTTTTCAGCGAGGGTAAACATCTCCGGATTCCAGGCGTATACTATAGGGAACACATCATGCAAAGGTACAGCTCCTTCGGGTAACGGATACGGTGCTGATTCCCATGCGTAATCGGGGTTTACAACACGGTAGTTTCCGTCTCCGCTGACTGATCCCAGATACTCAAGAAGCACTGTCATTTCAGGATATGCTCCTGTATCTTTAAACTCCGCTATATCTTCTTTACTCACATAATTCGGAACGGTAATATCCAGAGGGAATAAAATAATCTGGATTCCGCTTTGCAGCAGCACAGAGAGAGCTGCCGAATCTCCTTTAAAATTATATTCAGTATTGTATGGTGTGTTAA
>JAGHSU010000138.1 GCA_018065685.1 Candidatus Methanocorpusculum equi
CCGGGGGGGGCGTATTTTGTTTCTTTTGACACGTCGCGCGCGGCTGTTGTTGCAAAAACACACCTCAGTTACAACACCCGCGAAGAACACCTGTGTGATGCTGCTGAATAGTTACAGGAAAATAAGAATAAAATAGATTAAAGATACACTCCGTCCGGAATCTCCGGACGAAGCTCGTTCTTATCCCTGCCGTTTTTAACCGCTTCAGCCGCCTTTGCAAAATCAGCAGCTTTTATCAGAGTCCGTCTGCTGCGGATTGCCTGCATGCCCGCTTCGACCGAGAGCGCCATTAACTCGGCACCATTGAATCCTTCCGTTTCGGCGGCAAGTTTTGCGAGATTCACATCCTTTGACAGGTGCATCTTCTTCGTGTGAATTGAGAGGATACTCTCACGCTCTTCCGCATTCGGGAGCGGGAACTCGATGATGCGGTCAAACCGTCCGGGCCGCAGAAGTGCTGCATCCAGAATGTCAATCCGGTTTGTTGCGGCAATTATTTTTACATTGCCCCGCGGGTTAAAACCGTCGAGCTCTGCCAAAAGCTGCATAAGGGTGCGCCCAACCTCATGGTCACCTGCAGAGTATGCTTCTGCGGTCCGTTCCGAGCCGATTGCATCAATTTCGTCGATAAACACAATCGACGGGGCTTTTTCGCGTGCCATGGAAAAGAGCTCGCGCACCATGCGGGCACCTTCACCAATGTACTTCTGCACGAGTTCGGACCCCACGACCCGGATAAACGAGGCATGGGTTTCGTGTGCCGCGGCCTTTGCAAGGAGGGTCTTTCCGGTTCCCGGTGAGCCGTAGAGAAGCACACCTTTGGGCGGCTCAACACCCGCTTTTTCAAAGAGTTCCGGGGAATTGAGCGGAAGCTCGATTGCCTCGCGGAGAAGCGTCTTCTGTGTCTCAAGCCCTCCGACATCATCGTAGGTCACATCAGAGGCTGCAACAATCTCCATCGCACAGACATGGGAGTCGATACGGTCCGGAAGCACCTCGGCGAGTACAAAGGACTGGGGATGAAGCGCACACTGCGCCCCTGCCTTCAGTGCATCTTCCGCGACATCTTCAGACACATGTGAGACAAAACTCGGTCCTGTGGTGCTTCGGACAATAACTCGTCTGTCCCCTAAGTTCTGCTCCGCAGTCCCCACCACAAGAGGCGGCATCTTCATCTGCTGGAGCTCGGCCTTATACTTTTTTGCCTCGCGGCGGTACTGGTCACGTTCGGACTCGGCTGCAGCAAGCATAAGCCGCGCCTGACGGACCGACTCGCGCAGCTCGTAAATCCTGCTTTCCAGCATGATATTGGTTTTTCTAAGCGCCGCAAGCTCTCCCGGGGTGCCCTCTGCCGCTTTTCCTGAGAGCTCCTCTGTCCCTGCCGGGGTGCTGACCGCGGGCTGTTTCGGATATGTTACGTCACTTTCATGTATATCGCTGCCGTCTGTCATAAATGTATATATCTGATATGAGAGGCTAAGATAAAAGTATTTCCGAAATTGTTACATCGTCTGTTCGTTGCGGTTGGTGTAACTGATGATGCGGGTGCTCTTTGTCGTTGCGCTGCCAGGTTTGTGCGGCTCTTACTTCCCATGGTTGAATCAGCCGCATTTTGTGAGCTCGCCTGTAAGGCTCGGGACGCAGATGTTCGCAGATTTCCCGCAGATGCTCGCTTACGCTCGCAGCCCGCCGAATTTCGGCGGGCTTACCGCAGATGAGAAAAAGACAGATTTCGGTGTGGGTGTTTATGACCATAAGGCAGCCCAATTGGTGCGGGTGTTCTTCGTCGTTGTTGTAACTGACGATGGGAATTTTTGACGCGCATTCGCGCGTAGAACACGGATTCCCACGGATGTAAACGGATTTCCACAGATACGCTCCGCGGGCGGTCGGCGAGATACGCCGACCGTTGCAGATGCGGGTGAAAAACGGATTTCGGGGTTTGGAGCACCTCACGCCTGGAAAAATGCGGGAAAACGGGGGGATGAGACTCTTTTCTCTCAATTCAGCAAAAGATATATCAGATTCGCTGCAAATTATATAGATATTCAGACTCCTGAGTGATTTTCTATGAAAGGCGATAAAACAACTCTTATTAAAATGCTGAAAAACGGAGAGGCATTCAGTATCCCCGTTTATCAGAGAGACTACTGCTGGAGTAAAGAGCAGTGCCGACAGCTCTATGACGATCTTATCTCCATGATTCTCAACCATCGCCCGAATCACTTTTTCGGAAGTATCGTTGATGCTGAAAATCCAGTCGGAAAAAAACAGGAGTACATAGTAATCGATGGTCAGCAGAGAATCACCACCATCTCAATTCTCATTCTAGCCTTCCGTACACTCATCGAAAACGATGTGCTTAAACTCGGTGAAACACCGAAAAACATTCTCCTGAAAAAAATAGGCCGCGCACTGTTCAATGATGAGGAAGAGGTAAAACTCAGACCTGCACCAAACAGCATCGAGGCATACAATCTTTTGTTCAAAGGAATGGAAGATGAGTTTATTGAAAATTCCAATGTCACAGAAAACTACCGCTACTTCACCAAGAGGTTTGAAGATGATAAAGATGATTTCACTGCTGATGACTTCTGGAATGCAATCGACAACCTCATCGTCATTGACATCTATCTGGAAACAGACGATAACGCACAGCTGATTTTTGAATCAATCAACTCGACCGGGCTCGATCTTACGGAAAGCGATAAAATCAGAAACTATCTGATGATGTCTCTGGATATCAAAGAACAGGAGCACTACTACGCCGATTACTGGAAAAAGATTGAAGAAAACACAACTCCGAGATGTGATAATTTTATCCGGGACTTTCTGACTATTCAGACACACAATATCCCTGCCAAATACAAAATTTATGATACATTTAAAACCTATGCGCGAAATCAGGGAAATGATCCGATTATCAAATCGATGCTGAGGTTTTCCAAGTATTATCGGGACATTTATCATCCGGAAAAAGCAGATGAAAAGTTCCGGAAAGCTCTGGCAGGATTCCGCAAACTCGACATGGGTGTTGCAGACCCCTATCTTATGCAGTTGCTTGAGGGTTATTATGCGGGAAACATTCCGGAAAATGAGGTGAATGAATCCCTCGCCATCCTTGAAAACTACATTTTCAGACGCAATATCTGCGGGGTACAGACAAATGCCCTGAATAAAGTGTTCCAGACACTGCACACAGATGCACTTAAACTCAGAGGAAACACTGACGATTATAGTGAACGCATCAGCTATGTGCTGATGAAAAAAGAGTGGTCAGGAAGGTTCCCGAGAGATACAGAATTCCTCTCTGCCCTGCAAAACAGAAATATCTACACTGAGTTGTCTGAAAAGTACAAACTTTATCTGTTGGAACAACTTGAGTGCTTTGACAACAATGAAGCTCCGGATATTTCAAAACTAACTGCAGAGAATAAGTGTTCTATTGAACATGTTATGCCGCAGACGCTCACGGACGTTTGGATTAATGAACTCGGTGGTCCTGAGAATGCAAAACGTATCCATGATAAATGGCAGCACAAACTTGGGAACCTCACATTTACCGGTTACAACTCAAAGTACAGCAACCAGCCGTTTGCAACAAAACTTACCATGGAACACGGATTTAAAGACAGTACGTTTTCCTTAAACAAATTTATCGGCAGTTGCACAAAATGGACCGAAGAGGAGTTAATCAGAAGAACTGAGCTGCTGATTGAAAAGGTGAAAAAGATCTGGAAAGAACCGCACACAGACTTTGTGGAAGACGCGGTCGTGGAAAGTGGACTGGTAAATCTCGCGGAAAATTATAACTTCACAGGAAAAGTTATCAAGGGATTTACGCTGGAAAAAGCATTCTATCCGGTCAAATCATGGAAGGAATTTATCATCCTTATCACCCAGCTTCTTTATGAAAAGGATAAACGTATCATAGAAGAGCTGTCACGGACTACCGCCGCGTTTGGTCCCGCCAACTTCATTGTGGCAAGCGGGCATGATTTTGCCGCCTGGAAAACAGCAGAGCTTAAAGACGGCATCTATCTTTATACACACACCTCGACATGGTACAAGATTAAGTTCCTGAAGGATCTGCTTGACCTGTACGAAATTCCGCATTCGTCAGTTGAACTTAACATCAAAAATTCCGGGGATTGGCAACCTGATACACAGGACCTCAGTCTGAAATTCTGGGAGAGACTCCTTCCTGTACTTAAGGAAAAAACATCTCTTTACAACTCCCGTTCTCCAACAAAGAAAACCTGGCTCACTGTGCCCTCCAAGTTCATGCCTGGAATGAGATATAGGATAATCTTTAACGCGGCAAATTGTATTGTTGGATTCGAGTATTATTCTTCGGATAAAGAGCAAAATCTCAAATACTTTGACCTTATTCATTCACAGAAAGAATCCATTGAAGAGGCATTCGGCGATAAACTCTCGTGGGAAAGAAATGCAGACAAGGTTGGTTCCTTTGTCAATTATTACAGTCAGGAGTATTCGCTCGAAAATGAGGAGACATGGGATGGTGCAATCGCATTTATCACAGAGAAGCTTCCGAAGTTCTACAATGCATTCCAGCCAGTCCTGGATATGTACAGGAAAACAAGTGACTCTGCCTCTGATTCTGATGATGAGGAGTAAATGCTGAGAGGTTGTTTCCTCTCAACAGTTATTTCATCTGTCTGGACAAAACGAATTCTTTTTTAATCTAATCCGGCTGCAAAACAGCCAGCCTGACAGTCTCTGCAATAAATTAATATGGAAGTCAGTCCATAATATAACTCATGGATACAAAGTACAAAATTGAACAGGCTAACTTATGCGTTTCAGGAGTAGGTATTTCCCATGTAAAACCTGACCGGTTCACCCTTACCATCTCAATTGGTCTGGAACATCCGGATGACGATCTCATTTTCAAAACGGTTTCAGCCAGAACTGTGAAACTGCTTCAGGCCCTGAAATCCTGGGCTAAAGACGGAGATTCCATCCGGACTTCGTCTTTTAACATGGGTCATTACGAATATAACAAGAAGAACGGAAAGTGGGCAATTGGTCAGATGATTGCAACCGTTACAACCTATATTTATGTGGACTCTCCACGTGTTGATGAGGTTTCCAAACTGGTAACGCTTGCAAAACAATCCGGGGCTACATCTATCCGTTCGATTGAGTTTAAGCTCTCGGATGCGCTGAGATTAAAAGAAAGGGAAAATGCACTGAAAAATGCAGTCGCGGCTGCCAGACTCGATGCAAGTGTGACTGCCTCTGCGATGGGTGTGTCTCTTGTAAAAGTGCTTAAAATTGATGTCGATTCAGGATACTCACATGATACGTATTCCCGAGGGTTAGAATACTCCTGTGAATCATCTTCTTCTTTCAATGCGGATGATGATATGGATTGTCCGGAATTTATTGAATGCGGTGAAGTTGCAACGCATGTCAGAGTTGTTGTGATTTACGGGATTAGTGAATGAACTCAGTTCCCCTGCACCGATACGATGGAATTTGTCTTTGTGAAACACACATTGCCGGATCTTCCCATGTCCCGGATTTCGCACGTCTAAAGGATATGCTGATATTTGGAGTGAAGCTGAATCTGGTACGGGAACTGGAAAACCCGCACGACGGGTGGGCAATCCGGATTGACTATCCTGAATCCGGTCAGAAACTCGGCTATGTTCCACGTTCCATCAACCAGGTTCCTGCACGACTCATGGATGCGGGAAAAGAACTCTATGCACAGGTTGTCGGATTATCTCAGGAGAGTGATATGGAGTTCGTAAGAATAGCGTTGATAATGAAAGACTGAGCCCTCAAGAACATCCATACCAAAATCCATTCAATCTCTTTTCCCAGGCAGCCCGACACACACCCAGAAATCCGTTTTTCATCCCCATCTTCAAAGGTCGGCGTATCTCGCCGACCGCCCGCGGAGCGTATCCGTGGAAATCCGTTTAAATCCGTGGGAATCCGTGTATTAAGCGCGAATGCGCGTCATAGAATCCGCGGCTAAAGGGCTGCCCTATGGCCACAAGCACCCGCGCCGAAACCAATCTTTCATCATCTGCGAAAAGCCCGCCGCAATTCGGCGGGCTGCGCCGCAGGCGCATCTGCGGAAATCTGCGGAAATCTGCGTCCCGAGCCTACAGGCGAGCTCACAAAATGCGGCTGATACAACCATGGAAAGTAAGAGCCGCACAAACCTGGCAGCGCAACGGGAAGAACACCCGCACCTCATTTACACCAACCCGCAGAACACACGGCAATTGACACCTTCCACGGCAATTGACACCATCCGAAATAAAATTAAGTCTTCAGCCCCAATATCTTGTATATGTCCCTTGCCATTGTCTTTGACAGCGCAGGAACCCTCCTGAAAACCGTCCGCTCCGTGGTCAATTTTGCAACAAAAGAGCTGATTCCCCAAAACATCGAGACCACGATGCTGACCTTTGAGGACCCCGCACGGCTGCTTGTTATGCTGAATGTCAACTCCTCGGACTTACGTGAATGCGACGGAAATCAGCTTCTTTCCGCGTGGATGAAGGAAAAGGAGATCACCTTCGGCATTTCGTGCGGCAGAAACATCATCGATGCGGATGAGGTGGCAGAAATTCTTTACGGGGATACGACCGCAACGGCAGGAGACCTGCAGAAGGCGGTTGCCACCTGCAAAGCAACCGTAAGCCGCGAAAACGACCTCTTTGCGCTGAACGCAGGTGTCATCGTAAACACCAGAACCCGCACAATTGAGTTTGGAATAGCTGCTGCAGGGTATCCATTCCCGGGGGTCAGGGAGCTCATCTCCTCTCTGCATAAAAAAGGGATTGCCGTCTATGTGGCTTCAGGAGACCGGACGGAAAAACTGGAGATGGTGGCAGATAAAATCGGCATCCCGCGAAACCGGGTACACGGGGTTGCAACGCCTGTCACCAAAGCCCAGATTGTCACCTCGCTTAAAAGCGAATATGATATTGTTATGATGACAGGCGACGGCATCAATGATTTATCCGCGATGCGTGCAGCAGACGTATCAGTCTTAACCCTCCAGCAGGAGGGGGAACGTCCTGAGATTCTGAAAAAGACGGCGGATAAAATAATCTATGATATCCGGGATGTGGCGGCAATAGCCGATGAATTAACCGGAGAATAATCTTCATGGACGAGGGCGCAGACGGGATAAAATCCCTTACAAGGCAGCGCGGAGAGGAGGAGGAGATACTCCTGAGAAAGACGCTGGATTCTATCGGGCGCACCCTTGCCTCCCCGTATTTTTCCGCAAAGGAAGCGGTATTTATCCCCGCGGAGAAGGGTACAGAGAAGGGTTTTGCGGAGACGGACGGGCTTTTTGTCTCAAAGGCGGGAATCTTTGTTTTTGAGTGCAAACACATGACAGGGACGGTCATCGGAAAAATCAATGACCGTCTCTGGACGAAAACCGGGGAGACCGTGCTTTCCTTCCCGAATCCGATACTGCAAAGCAAACGTCACGCAGACGCTGCCGCGGCATACTTTGATGTCCCGAAAGACTGCTGCCGTTCATTTGCGGTGTTTAATGACACCTGTACCCTTGATGAGGAGATCGATAGAAATGTCCTCCGGACAGGCACCCTCGAAAAATCCCTCGCCCCGTATCTGAAGGAGACGCGCCTCTCGCCCGATGCGCTGGATGCGGTGCTTTCCAGGGCGGAAAAGCTCTCCCCGGATGAGAAGCTCCGGAAAAAGCATGCGGCATATATCGAGCAGCGGAAAAAGGAACGGCGGTCGGAGAAGAAACGGAGATAGTCAATCCTGCCCTGTGTGCTCTTTGCGGGTTGGTGTAACTGAGGTGCGTGTGTTTAAGAATAAACCGCGAATTACCGCAAATTTTTCCGTTTTCCCAATTGCATTTTCTTCAGTCGTGAGGCTACGATGTGCTAATCGCACATCGTCGGGGCGCCTCACAACTGGAAAATGCGGGAAAACGGGGTTATTGAGAAGAAAGATCAGAAAACAGGCTGACATGTATGAAGCATAACATAGAGCCAATAAAATCAAATCCAGTATCTTCCCCCGTTTTCCCGCATTTTCAAGGAGTTCGGCGCCTCGACAGGACGCGATAAGCGTCCTGTAGCCGAACTACGCCGGAAAATGCGAATTGCGAGAGCCGCAGGCTCGAAGCTGGAGCACGGCTCTGCCGTGCGGCTTGGGAAAACGGAAAAATTTGCGGTAATTTGCGGTTCTTTCTTTCGTGTGTCCGCACTATCAGTTACAACCTCCGGTAGAACACACAAGGATACAGAAAAAGAAACGAAAAAATAAAAAAAATATTGTTAGTTCTCAAACACCATCTTAAGCAGCGACGTTGCCTTAATAGTCCCGAATGCACCCTTTTCGCGGCACTCTTTTTCCGTGTAGCACTGACAGTCGTCCGCTTCAAATCCGGGCCCCATTACTGCAAACGGAACCGGGTCATGGGTGTGTGTCTTTTTGACAATCGGGGTCGGGTGGTCAGGCATCAGGAGGACAACGCCTTCGAAGTGCTCCAGAATGTATCCGACAGCCTTATCCAGATTCTCGATGGCGCGGATCTTTTCCTCAGCACTTCCCATATGTCCTGCCTCATCTGTTGCCTCGACATGGAGATAGACAAAGTCCGCATCCCCGTTTGCCGCGTCAACTGCGGCCTTTGCCTTGCCCATGAAGTTGGTATCAAGGAATCCGGTAGCCCCCTCGACTTTGATAATCTGCATCTTT
>JAGHSU010000038.1 GCA_018065685.1 Candidatus Methanocorpusculum equi
AATATCATATATTTTAATGAATTATGCTCGGAATCATTGGAGGAACCGCCATCCTGAAGGCAGATTTGCCAAAACTGGCCGCAAAACGGATTGCAACGCCGTTTGGAACCGCGGAAGTACTTGCGGGAGAAAATCTTGCGGTTCTGAAACGGCATCAGTTCAACACTCCGCCCGCGCAGGTGAACCATCGCGCAAACCTCGCGGCACTGAAACTTGCGGGCGTTGACCGCCTGATTCTTATCTGCTCCGTCGGAGGAATGAAAAAAGAGTATGCCCCCGGAACATTTGTTATCGCATCTGATTTCTTCAGCGCCTGGGACATCCCCACGTTTCACGAACATGATATCTACCATATCAGCCCCTCGGTTGATGATGACCTGAAAAACGGACTGCGGGAGCTCATCCCCGATGCAAAGGACGGCGTCTATTTCCAGTCGCGCGGACCGCGCTTTGAAACAAAAGCAGAGATTGCACACTTTGCAACAACCTGCGATGTGGTGGGAATGACCGGGGCGTCTGAACTCACCCTTGCAAACGAACTTAAGATACCCGCTGCAGCACTCTGCAGTGTGGATAATTTTGCAAACGGTGTTGGGGGAGCGGACGCTGTGACCTATGAACAGCTCATCGCCGCGGTGGAGAAGAACAGCAGAAGAATGACCGGACTCATCGGTAAAATCGTCGATAAATTCGCGTGAAAAGTATGACTGATACTGAAATTTACAACAAACAGGTTCCTATCTTAATCAGGAACGCATGGATTAACGGAAAACGCCAGGAAATGTATCTGGAAAACGGACTGATTTCCGCGATTTCAGAAAAAATTACAGACCATGATGCAGAGTTTGTCATTGATGCAAACGGGGCAGCAGCCCTTCCCGGAATGGTAAATATGCATACCCATGCCGCGATGGAGCTTCTTCGCGGATACGCGGATGACATGCAGCTCTTTGAATGGCTGTCTACCAAAATCTGGCCGACAGAGGCGCACTTAACCGACTATGACTTCTACATCGGCGTAAAACTCGCCTGTCTTGAGATGATCCGCACAGGTACTACCACGTTCAATGATATGTATTTCGGAATGGAGCATGCAGCACGTGCCGTTGATGAATCAGGAATCCGTGCCTGCCTCTCCTACTGTATGATTGACGGCGGAGACCATGAGAAGTTTGAATCCGAGGTGCGGGCAATGACTTCCTCGGTCAAAAATCTCAAAGCCATGAACAATCCGAGAATTATGCCCGGTGTCTCCCCGCATGCGGTCTACACGGTATCAGAAGAGGGACTGCGCTGGTGTGCGGAGTACGCTGAAAAAGAGAATGTGCCGCTGCATGTTCATGTATCAGAGACCGAACAGGAGGTAAAAGACTGCGTTGCCGCACACGGTATGCGCCCGCCGAAGTGGCTTGAGCACTGCGGGGTCTTATCCAAACGCTGTATTGCCGCCCACTCCTGCTGGCTGGATGCGGATGATATTGCTCTGTATGCAAAGTACGGGGTGACTGCCGTGCACAATCCGGTAAGCAATATGAAGCTCGCAAGCGGCCGTGCCATTCCCTATACCGAGATGAAGGAAGCAGGTGTCAATGTGGCGCTTGGAACCGACGGGGCATCGTCAAACAATGACCTTGATATGTTTTCCGAGATGAAAACAGCAGCCATTCTGCAGAAGTTCGCCTCGAACAATCCGACAGCGATGCCTGCGTCCGATGCCCTTGCCATCGCCTCCGCAAACGGTGCAAAGGCGCTTGGTCTGAAAGCGGGAGTTTTAGCTCCGGGATATCTGGCAGATGTCATTTTAGTTGGCAGAAACCCGTCAACCGTCCCGCGGTTCAACGCAGAGTCCAATGCTGTCTATGCGACATCAGGTCTTGCGGTTGATACAACCATCTGTGACGGAAAAGTCCTGATGTTTGAAGGAGTTATCCCGGGTGCGGAAAAGGTCATGGCTGAGGCGGAAGAGGCAGCGTTTGCCCTTGCCCGTCGCGCAGAGAATGCGTAAAACAGATATTTTATTTTTTTAACCCGGCGCACAAAGGGTGTATAGCATATTTTTTTGAATGAAACCCCCTCATACTTTTTCGTTTTTATTTTTCGTTTTTATTTTTCGTTCCGCAGTATTCATAATCTCCCACGCCCAATCTTTAAGGAAGCGTGTACTCCGTCATTACAATCCGCAGACATCAGATTATTCTGCTCCTGATAGCAGCGTTTGCTATCTTTGTTGACAGTCTCGACAACTCGATTGTAAACGTCGCTCTTCCGGTCATTGCTTCAGAATTCGGGATTGAGATTACAACGGGTTCATGGATTGCAATGACGTACGGACTGTTCCTTGCCGGATTTATCCTGGCCTTCGGGAGAATCGCCGACAATGGAGAAATACAGAAGATATTTATTCTCGGCTTTACGATATTCTCACTCGGCTCTCTCCTCTGTGCAGCATCCATGAATCTCCCGGTAATGATTGCAGCCCGTGCTGTTCAGGGAATCGGGGCCTCTATGATTGCCGCTGCCGCCCCTCTTATTATCACACGGTTTTTGCCGGGGTCAAAATGCGGACTCGGGATGGGGGTTATTGCCACAACGGGAGGGATTGCCCTGACCTTCGGCCCGCCCCTCGGGGGACTTCTTACCGAATACCTGTCATGGCACTGGATATTTCTCATCAACATCCCGATCGGAATCGCAGCCATATTCTTCGCACTGGCCTTTATCCCCCGCCCGGAAGCCACGCCGGAGAAAAAAGCATTTGACTGGGCAGGCATGTTTCTGATGTTTGCCGCAGTCGCCTGCTTTGTCCTGCTTATTGAGCGGGGTGCCTCTCTTGGCTGGACGTCCCCCCTCTCACTCTCCCTTATGGGACTCTTTGCCGCAGCAGCAGCGGCATACATCATCCATTCGCTTAAATCCCCTCATCCGCTTATAAACATCAGAATCTTTAAGCACTGGAAGTTTTCCTTCGTCGCCGCCTCATATCTTCTGACCTGCATGGTTTCAGGAGGTGTCATGTATATGCTTCCGTATTACATGGAAATCCCGCTGGGTCTGAGTGCGGCAGCAGTGGGGATGCTTCTCATCATCTCTTCGGTCATAACAGCTCTCATCGGAATTCCTGTCGGTATCTGGTGTGATAAAATCGGATGCCGTACGCCGTGTATACTCGCAGCGCTTTGCAGAATTACGTTTTGTGCAATTCTGCTCTTCATTCTGCCGGAATGGGGAATAATTGCTGTCCTCCCTGCTCTGGTGTTTACCGGTCTCGCCTTTGGGATTTCAGGCGGACCTGCCACGACCAGAATTGTGCAGAATGCACCGGAGGGTGAGACCGGGTCCGGCACTTCCATCATGATTACCACAGACTTTCTTGGAGGAGTCGTGGGAATTGCCGCGTACACGCTTGCATTTGTGATAGGAGCACCTGCGGCAGCAGGCATTGCGGTAAACGAGCTCCCGGTTGATATTTTCCTCTCAGGATTCCATGCAACGGCATTCCTCGGTCTTTTAATTGGTATTGCCACGCTGATTTTATCCTGGGTTGTTCCAAATGTTGTTGCAGGAAAAGAGGCTGCAAAAAAAGAGTAGGGGAAGGCCGGGGAAAGCTGATGTTTCCCGGTACTGTCCGGTGTCAGGCCCCCGGGTGTGTTTGTAAAACAGCCGCACTGTAAGATGCAGCAGCATGTAGAACACACAAATGAACAGCACCTGTGACAGAGAGAATAATGACAGAGAGAATAATAGGAAAGAAAAACAAATGTGATATACACGCCCGTAAACTCTACACATCCGTAAAATACGGAGATGCGAATCTGTTATACGGGTCTTCAGGAAGAGAACATGATATATCATACATTTCATGGCGACAAACTCTCTGCACTCGGATTTGGCGCAATGCGTCTTCCGGTCATCGATGGAGACGACGCACGGATTGATGAAGCGGCAGCAGCAGAGATGGTGTCGTACGCCTTGTCACACGGAATAAATTATTTTGATACCGCGTGGGCCTATCACGGCGGAAATTCAGAGCGGGTCCTCGGGAAAATTCTGCAGCAGTACCCGCGGGAAACCTATTTTCTTTCGACAAAGTTTCCCGGATTTAATCCTCTATATGCCGACAAAGTTGAGGAGATATTTGAAGAGCAGCTGAAACGGACCGGGGCAGGATACTTTGACTTTTACCTCCTTCATAATGTTCTTGAGGCTGATATCGACACATATCTTAACCCAAAGCACAGGATTGTTGCGTATCTGAAAAAGCAGAAGGAGCTTGGACGAATCCGTCATCTCGGCTTTTCGGCTCACGGGTCTCTCAACACCATCCGGAGATTCCTTGAGGTGTACGGCAGGGATATGGAGTTTTGTCAGCTGCAGGTAAACTGGGTCGACTGGAGCTATCAGGGAGCTGAAGAAAAAGTGGAACTTCTGCGGTCATACGGCATCCCGTTGTGGGTAATGGAGCCCATGCGTGGAGGAAAGTTATCTCGCCTCCCGGAGGAGATGGAAAAAAAAGCTTCGGACGCTTCGTCCGGAAGAAAGTACTGCCGCCTGGTCTTTCCGCTTCATCCAGTCGCTTGATTCCGCTCTTCTTACTCTTTCCGGCGCCTCCACGCTTTCGCAGCTTGCGGAAAACATTGCTGTCTTTGAAGAGGAAAAACCGGTTTCAGCTGAAGAGAAACTGGTGCTCTTCGAAATCGCCAAAGAGATTAGTCGCGGCGTTCCGTGTACCAGGTGCAGATATTGTCTATCCCATTGCCCGCAGAATCTTGATATCCCGAGGCTCATCTCAATCTATAATGATGAGGTCTTTTCAGAAGGGGGAAGAATTACCCGTCTGCATCTCTCAGCTCTTCCCGCAGACCGTCAGCCTGCATCATGTGTCTCCTGTGGAGAGTGTACAAAAATGTGTCCGCAGGGAATCTCCGTACCTGACATTCTCAGGGATTTTGTTAAGCGTCTGGGATAACGTCCGGTCCGTTATACCCCTCTTTCCTTTTTATTTTTCCTCTTCATCTGCCTCTTCATCTGCCTCTTCATCTGCCTCTTCCTTTCCCTCTTCCTTTCCCTTTCCGGATTTCTGTGTTTCCCTGAACGGACACACTGCAGTACTCTGCAGTGTGACGTTCCCTTTGATTTGAATTCCTCCGTACTCTGCTCCCGCGCTCTGTTCGATTCCTACTGTGTAAGATAATTATTTCCATTTAACAATCCTTCAAAACCCCCGCAGAGTTAATATATTTCAATACCATACCTAACTCACACAACTGATACCCGCATGCCGCAGACAACCCCGCACCTTATCCGTTCGAACAGAAAAGCACCGAACTACAAACTCAGATTTATCATCCTCACAGCACTCGCTGCAGCATGCTTTCTGCTCTCCATCAGTGCAGGGAGATATGGGATTACTCCCTATGAAGTCATACG
The DNA here is from genome assembly GCA_018065685.1 of Candidatus Methanocorpusculum equi. GTDB lineage: Archaea > Halobacteriota > Methanomicrobia > Methanomicrobiales > Methanocorpusculaceae > Methanocorpusculum > Methanocorpusculum equi. The sequence continues at coordinate 5,428 of JAGHSU010000038.1, forward strand.
GACTCTTTTTTCCGGCATCATCCCCTTTGACCAGATGACCTATGTTGACTGGAGTGCGGTCTTCAATGTCCGCCTCCCCCGCATCTGTGCTGCGTTTCTCGTGGGTGCCGCGCTTGCCACAGCAGGTGCCGCCTATCAGGGAATGTTTCAGAATCCTCTTGTCTCTCCGGACATCCTCGGAGCATCCGCAGGTGCGGGATTTGGTGCGGCACTTGCCATTTTCACCCACCAGCCCCCGGTTCTAGTAACAGTCTTCGCATTCACGGGCGCTATCATAGCGGTCTTTGCAGCATACACGGTGAGCCGTCTTGCCAAAGGAAATGCAACCCTTTCCCTGGTGCTTGGGGGAGTTCTTGTAGGCGGCCTTTTTGCAGCAGGCACCTCGTACATAAAACTGGTCGCAGACACCGCAAACCAGCTGCCTGAAATTACGTATTGGCTGATGGGAGGACTTGCCGGAATTCAGACGTCAGATGTCATCTTTGCCCTCATCGGAATTGCGATTGGCATCATCCCGCTGATAATTCTCCGGTGGCAGTTAAATGTTTTAACCTTAGGTGATGACGAGGCACGCAGTCTCGGCGTGAACACGCGGCGTCTGCGGCTGATTACCATAATCTGTGCAACACTCATCACCGCAGTTGCGGTCTCTGTCTCAGGCATCATCGGATGGATTGGCCTTGTCATCCCGCACTTCTGCCGGATGATCTTCGGCTACGATTACCGGAGACTTATCCCTGCTGCAATTATTTTCGGCGGGGCGTTTCTGATTCTGGTCGATGATGTGGCACGAACTGCCGCATCTACCGAGATTCCCATTGGAATTCTTACCGCATTTATCGGGGCACCCATCTTTGCGTGGCTTTTGATTTCAGGAGGGAAACGGTCATGAAGCACTATCCGGAAAACCCGGAAACACCTTTCAAATCCCGTACTGCAGAGACATCTGCTGCAGTCTCTTCAGAGGCACGGTCTTCAGATGTACTGTCGCTTTCAGATGTCACCTACCGCTACGGAAAACGACAGGCGGATGTGCTGAAAGGCGTCTCGTTTGCGGCAAAGCCGGGCGATTTCATCGCAGTTCTCGGTCCGAACGGGGTCGGGAAAAGTACGATGTTTAAGTGCCTTCTCGGCTTTTTCAAGACCTACGGCGGGGATATCCGGCTTGGGGGAAAAGATATCAGAACGCTCTCACATAAAGAAATTGCAAAGCAGATCGCCTATATTCCGCAGTCCACGTATCCGACATTTAATTACGAGGTGCTCGATGTTGTCCTGATGGGGATGACCGCGCAGCTTTCAGCTCTCTCATCACCAAAGAAGGAACATACGAGGCGTGCTGAGGAGGCACTGAAAAGTCTGGGTATCGGGCATCTTGCCCATGCCGGTTTTGGCGAAATCAGCGGCGGCGAGCGGCAGCTTGTCCTCATTGCCCGTGCTCTCGTGCAGGATGCAAAGATTCTCATAATGGATGAGCCGACGGCAAATCTTGATTACGGAAACCAGTTCCGGGTGATGTGCCGCGTGGAAGCGCTGGCACATGAGGGGTACGTTGTTGTCCTTTCGACACATAACCCTGAGCATGCATTTTTGTATGCGGACCGTGTGCTGATTTTAAACGGGGGAGAGGTGACTGCAGACGGTGCTCCAGATGCGGTTCTGGATGAGGATATGATGCGTCAGGTGTACGGAATTGATGTGTCGATTAAGGAGTTCTCCGACGAGGAGGGGACACACCGGGTGTGTGTTCCAAAACGGGGAGGGGGATTCTAACCGGGGGTTGATGCGGGGTGTTCTTTGCGGGAAGACATCCTTAAGTACAAGTAAATACAAATATATAATTTATGACAGAAACTACTGTTACACCGAATGTTGCGTTTGGTGCCCTTATTGGAAAGGGTGTCTTACTCATCATCCTCGGTGTCTTAATCGGAGTGTTTACTCTTGCCTCAACATTTGTGGCAGTAACGATGCTCTCCATTCTTCTGATCTTCCTCGGAGTTGCCTTACTCTGCGGCGGAACAAGCTTTGGTAAAAGCGGAGTTGTAGCGGTTGTATTAGGAATGCTGGTTATTATCCTCGGTATTATTACCCTGGTAAACCCCGCAGTATTCGAGGTATTCCTCGTCTACTTCATTGCAGCAGTAGCAGTAATCAACGGAATCTTCAGCCTTGTTACCGGAATCATGGGAGCAGGTACCGGAAACCGTGTAATGAACATCATCATTGGTATCCTTGGAATTGCCGTAGGTATCGCAATCTTTGCATTATCCTTCACCCTGACCCCGGTTGTTATGGGCGTTGTCATTATGTACGTAATCGGTATCTTCCTGATTATCGTCGGTATCATTTCCATCATCCAGGCAATCCTGGTGAAATCCGCAGAGAAGAAGGCAATCGCAGCCTGAATCAGCTGATGCATTACTGTTGACATTTAACTATCCGGATTTGTAGTCCGGAGTGAACCAGGCCCCGCCCAACCGGGGCCTTCACCTCTTTTATCTGATTGTTTTGTGTGAGTTGCAGGCAGCAGAGGTTTTTTCCTGCAGACCGGCTTGCGGTTCGAGTCGCACGAAAGAACCGTGCTTCAGCTGCTGTACCTATGCTGCAGAGCGCCGGCACGCCCACAAATATTGCAGCCGCTGCGAGCTGTTGTCTTTAGCAGGCTCATTCCTTGCTATCCGCAATTAAAAGAACCGCAGTCCCCGCGGTTTTACCCCTGTAACTTCCCGCCGCCGTTTTCTGCCTCACTCTTCTTTTGGCGCATCATCCGGATGCCAAGCACCACTGCCAGAACGGCAGCAAGACCGGTTGCAATCCATAGGAACGGATTCATCATAAACACATCCGGAGAGAGGACCTTACAGATTCCGGCGATGGTCGGTTCAACGGTACTGCCGATTTTTTTGATAACATACAGGATAGAGAAGAACGCGGTAAACTTTGCAGCCCCTGACATATCCACCACAGTCATGGAAAGAAGAGGTCCTATTGCGGCAGCTGCAAGCGTTGCCGGTATCAGTAAGAGAATGACAACCGGAATGGTCTGCGGGCTTAGAAGCGGGGAAAATATCAGGGTGATTACCGCAAACACTGCCGCCAGAAGGAGCATTTTTGATTTGAATCTGGTAATTACCAGCCCGCAGGTCAGAGCCCCTGCCACAAAGACGGCGCCGTAAAATGAAAGGGCAAGTGTTCCGCTTGTGCCAAATTCCAGCTGGAAATACCAGGGAAGCGCTGAATATGCTACGTTTTCGCATATGCCGCAGAGGAAAAAGAAGGGGAGGAGCAGATAGAACAGTTTGCAGGTCAGCAGCTCTTTTGCGACGGATATAAGAGAGAGTTTTTCAGTCTCTTCCTCTTTCTTTTCCGGCCCGGCAGCATCTGAAATTTCATCGGGCAGTACTTTTTTCTGCTTTGAAATGAAGAAGATAAGAGGAAGGGTGATGAGTCCTGCAGTACCAAGAATCAGAAACACGGAATCAGCCGGAAGGGATGCAGTGATTCCAAAGATGGCAGGGAAGAGGAAGATACTGACTGCCGAACCGCAGCAGGAAACTGCGCCGGCAGCAACAGCTGCAGCTTTTTTGTCAATGATGGTCAGAAGCGCTCCAAACATGATGGTGTATCCGACACCGGAGCTTCCAAGTCCGAAGAGAAGCACATAACAGATGATAAGCCCGGGAATAGTCGGGAAAAAGAACATGCCAAACAAACCTGCGGTACATGCGGCTGCACTGAATAAGAGAATGCGGTTTGGAGATATTTTCAGGGCAAGAGCACCGAAAACAGGAATTGCAGCAATGCTTGCCAGTCTTGCCATTGACGGGAAGAAAGAGGCTGCTGCCGCATCAAGCCTGCAGACTTCTTCAATCCACGATGACATGTAGCCGGCATTTATCATGACGGCACTGAAAAAACCGGAGGCCAGCGTTGCGGCGACGATGATTAAAACCGAACGCAGAACTCTTCCCGTGCTGAAACAGGGTGCTGTATCATTACTCATAACAGGTCTTAGATGTCATATCTGTTTGACTGTTAATACTATGAACATTTCTTTTTGTATTTCTATCTGTATTTCTCTTTGCCGGCGGCCGTATCCTATAACGGTTGTATCCTGCGGGTTATCCTTGTGTCCTGCTGATTATCTGCTGTACAGAGATAATCTTATAATTCCTGAGATGAAAATAATATGAACAATGGGTTCACATACACTTCAGTCAAAAGGAGCAATCGCTTTAATCATCGTCTCAGCGGCCCTTGCCATGTTCATGTCGGCACTCGACGGAACGATTGTAAACATTGCTCTCCCGACCATCTCCTCGGACTTTGGTCTTACCACTTCAACGGTCTCATGGGTATCTACCATCTACCTTCTGGTGTCCGCCGGTTCATTCTTCCTGATGGGAAAGCTCATAAATGTTGCCGGATACAAAAAAATCTTCATCTTAGGATTCCTTCTCTTCACCTTAGGCTCTTTTGCCTGCGGATTTTTGCCGGTCGTCCTCGGGTCCTTCCCTCTTCTGCTGGTATCCCGTGTATTCCAGGCACTTGGAGGAAGTATCATGATTGTTATCGCCCCCGCGATTATCTCGAACTATCTCCCTGAAGAAAAACAGGCAAAAGGACTCGCCATTGTGATGATGCTGGCAAGTCTTGCAACAGCACTGGGTCCCACCATCGGAGGGCTTGTTACCGAGTACCTCAACTGGAGCTGGATTTTCTTCATCAACGTCCCGGTAGGCATCTTTGCAGTCATTCTCGGATTCCTCGTGTTCCTCAGAGAATCCGATGAAAAGAAGGCCACAATGAAAGGATTTGACGGCGTCGGCGCAGGTTTAATCTTTGTAGGACTCGCAGCACTTCTCTTCCTGTTTTCAGAAGGCGCCTCGCTTGGCTGGGCATCTCTTCCGGTCATCCTCTCGATGGTCCTGACTGTTGTCGGAATCGGCGGATTCATCATCCGCGAGCACAAGGCGCGTGACCCGGTCCTTGACCTCAGATTCTTCAGAAATCCGTCATTTGTGCTTATAGTGGTCATAATTGCCATGCTCTTCGGCATATTTGCCGGAGCAAACTATCTTCTCCCGTTCTACCTGCAGCTGATTCAGGGTCTTTCCGCATTCAACGCAGGACTGATCCTAACAGCCTTATCTATCGGACTTATGATAGCAGGATTTATCGCAGGACAGGTGTACATGAAGCTTATCGGAAAACTGAAGTATCTCCTGATGGGAGGAACGCTCCTTGTTGCCGCGGGCTTTTTCCTGCTATCCCGCCTTCATCCATGGTCGGGACTTGGCATTGTTATCGCAGGTCTTGTGTTAATCGGGCTTGGACTCGGATTTACCACGGTGCCTATTACCACAATGATTTTAAAGAGTGCTCCGCAGGAGAAGGCAGGGATGGCTTCGTCGATTTCAAGTCTCATGCGGTTTGCGCCGATGACCATCGGCATTGCTGTATTCAATATTATCCTGATAGCAGGTGTTAAGTATCTGGCAGGGATAAACGGCATCGTTTCAAAACCGCCGGCAGATATCGCGGCAAACCTCCTGACCACGGGATTTGACCTTTGTTTCTTCATCGGAATGCTGCTCGCTGTTGCTGTCTTTAT
>JAGHSU010000032.1 GCA_018065685.1 Candidatus Methanocorpusculum equi
GGAGAAAGCTTCGCACCTCCCCTTCGTCCGGGAGAGTGATGGTCGCAGATGATGCTCCGGGAGTTGCCCCGTCTGTAAACACCCCGTCTGTAAAAACGGAAGCGGCAGCAAAAGCAGACGGAGACATAGATGCGGCAGCGATTGCCTCTGCGGTTTTAGGCGGCAGCACGGACAGTCCGGAATCCGGGAAGGATGAGTCTCCAAAGGAGGCATCTGATGCCGATGCCTCGCTTATTACGGAGGTCCTCAGTGGAGAGGAGTTAAACGAGCAGCTCTCAAAGCTTGACCGCGAGGCACTCGAGACCGTTCTTTCCGCAACAGATATCTTCAAAACATGTATCCTTCCAAATAAGACCGAACTGCAGGAGAGAATCCTGAAGACAACAAGCGATATTATAGTGGGCGACCACAGCAGAATCGAGTTCGGTCTCTACGGCGAGGACATCGCAGTCTGTGAATGTACCGAGATTTACGGAGACATTGTAGCATCGGGAGACCTCAGAATCGATAACTTCTGCGATATCTTCGGGACGGTCATCTGCAACGGGGACACCTATATCGGAGAGGGGGTAAAAATCCACGGCAAGATGACCATCGGCGGAAATCTGGATATTGCAGACTCGGTAACGATTGAAAAAGAGTACCAGACCTTCGGCCTTATCTCCATCAGAAGTCCTGTCCCTGTCATCACATACCTTATCATCTACATCTTTGCCCTTCTTCAGATTAACGGGGAGAAAGCTGCTGAGAAAAAACTTGACTCGATGCTTTCAGGAGCACAGACAACGCCTCTGGTTCTTCCGCCGAAAACAACTATGGACCTGGCCTACTTTGCGGTCCAGACACCGATGGATGTCGGAGTAAACTGCCGGCTTCACGGAAACATCCGTGCACAGTCGGTAAAGATTAAAAGAGACACCACATTATTCGGCAGCGTCAGCGCGGCAGAGTCGGTCAAAATCGGTGTCCGTGATGCAATCCACGGCGATGTTGCAGGAAAGAGCATCAGAATCAGCCGCGGAGCCGATGTCTTAGGCGACCTCATCGGAGGGACCGTCTGGCTCCACGAGGATGCACATGTATCAGGTGTCATTAAAGCATCCGAGGGGCTTACCTTCGGCTCGGGGGACTGACAATGTCGCGGCTTTCGGCGATGATTGATGCAGAGGCCCTGCATTTTATTGAACCGGATTACTCGGCGCTGGTAAATAACGGGGAACCGGGAGTCCTTATCCGCGAGGCATCCCCGGAAAAAAACGGGGCACGAATCCTTCTGGATACAGAAGGAAACCCGCTTCTTTTTGCGGTGAAAAACGCAGGCGAATGGTATGCGACCGGGTGGCTTTTCCGCGACCCGTCCGCAGAGGAACTTGAACTCTTCGGGAATGCCGATGGTACCTTTTACGAGGAGGAGCGCGGGGAAATCGAGTCTGCATTCAGAGAGGAGTTCTCCTCGCGGATTGCAAAGACGGTGACCGCTGTAGGTGAGGACCTTACGGAGCACCGGATTGAGATGATCCGCTCCCTTCTTGCAGAAAAGTTCGGAACGAATCTTTCAGGCACCACCTGTATCGATGCATGCTGCGGCTCGGGGATTGGGTCTTCTGTGATGCGCAGCTTCGGGGCAAAACCCCTTGCCTATGACAATGACGAGGAGCTTCTGGCCCTCGGGTTTTCCTGCGGGCGGCTGAAAACCGATGAGGCGGTCTGTATCGACGGAAGAATCGCATCCGCGTACATGCCTGACGCAGACTACGGTGTGGGAATCATGTTCGGGCAGATGTATTCGTATACCAAAGAAATCTGGCAGCCGATTGTTGAAGAGCTTGCAGGAATTACGAAGAAGACGTTAATTACCGTTGCGACCGAAGAGGAGGCGCACTGGGTTCAGGAGTGGGCGGCAGGTGTCGGAAGAGACCTGAAGATTTCTGAAAATCCGCGTGACCCTATCTATGACCGGTGGGTCTGCTTCGGGTAGGCGGGACTGCAGTCCGGGATGATGGACTGAAGTAACAAAAACGGGAACAAAGCAGTAAAAAGATAGTAACAATGGTGATTCTGAATGAAAAATAAGACTC
>JAGHSU010000114.1 GCA_018065685.1 Candidatus Methanocorpusculum equi
AGTAATGACAGAAATTGTTTTTCTGACCGACATACATGGAAATTATGACGCAGCGCTTGCGGTCTTCGATTCCGAAGACCCGGATTATATTATAATCGGGGGAGATGTAACCGATCTCGGCCAGTCCCTTGACGGGGTAATCCCGTTCCTTGATGAACTGCCGTCACCAACATTCGTAATTCCCGGAAATTGTGATATGCGCGACATTATCCGTATTTTTGATGCATCGTCTGCAGTTTCGCTGCATCAGAAATCCTTTGACCTCGATGATATTACTCTTGCCGGATTCGGCGGGTCGAATCCGTCACCGTTCGGAACTCCGTTTGAAAGTTCTGAAGAGGTGATTTCAGTCGCTGCAGACGCGGTTGTTTCGAAGATGACAAAGAACCGCTGGAATATTCTGGTAACCCATGCACCGCCGTACGGAGTACTGGATGAGGTAGCACCTGACGTACACGTAGGATGTCATGCGATGGCAGATATCGCCGGAAAATTCGATCTTGTCCTTTGCGGACACATCCATGAGATGAAGGGAATCACAAAACTCGGGAACGCTGCCTGCGTAAATCCGGGACCCGCAAAAGACGGGAATTATGCAGTAATTACCCTTGACCCGGAATTGGAACCGGAGATTCTGTTGAAGAATATCAGAGATGAGGAGTAACGCGGAAGCGGGTAAACAGTAATTCTCATTCTTTCTTTTTTCGGGCCGCCGTGCGACCGCGGCTCTTTAGTGCGGGTACCCGAGGTGCGGGGCGGATTCAGCGCGGGTGTTCTTCGCCGTTTTCGCTGCCCTTTAGCCGCGGGTGCTCTTTGTCGTAAAGCCGGGAGGCCACGGCTCATTTGCTCCTCAGCCGTTTCTCACTTTAGTCCCGGGATTCAGAACCTGCCCGCATCTCGAGCCGCTTCTTTGCAAGCTCCACCGCCTCGCTCAGTTTCTCCTCAAGAACATCCTTTGGCGGCATCTTTACCAGATACTCGGCGACCCGTATGCTTCCGTGGTCAAGCTCCAGAAGTTCAATCGTCTCCCTGGGTTTCTCCGCACACAAGATAAGGGCAATCGGACTTTCCTCCCCTTCCAGCCGCTCATGTTTGTCAAGCCAGCGGAGGTACAGCTCAACCTGCCCCTTAAACTCCGGCTCGAACTTCCCGAGCTTCAGCTCAACCAGGACCAGCCGGTGAAGAGAACGGTGATAGAACACCAGGTCCATGTATTTGTCTTCGCCGTCCAGAATGAAATGCTTCTGGCGTGCCATGAACGCAAAATCCGACCCGAATTCGAGAATAAACTTCTCAGGTTCATCGAGAATGGCATTTTCGGGATCCTTTTCACTGTAGGTGTCCTTCAGTCCGAGAAAATCCAGAATGTAGGGGTCGCGGTAGAACAAATCGGGAGACATCTTCCCTTCTTCGGACAGCACCGCAAGATCATTCCTAATGGTCAGTTCAGGACGTTTTGAGATTGCAGTCCGTTCAAAGAGCATCGAGTTTTTCCGCTCGCGAAGCACCCGGACGGTCCATCGTTCATTATAACACATCACTGCATAAAACTCACGTTTCAGATCATCGTCAATGGGAGCCAGTTCCACAAAGTGTGACCAGGTGAGCCGTTCACAAAGGTGCAGGACTTTTTCCGTGTCCGGGAACGTTAAAAAGAAGTTCATCATCCGGGAGAGGGAGGCTGCGGTAAATCCCGGGCCGTATTCTGCTGTCAGAGCCCTGCTTATTTCTTTTACAATCGCTTTGCCGTATCCCGATTCCTCCTCCTGCAGACCTTTTGTTACCAGATATTCGCCGATATCATGGTAAAGAAGTACCTGGGCTGCATTTACCGCCAGAGCTGCCCGCGTCTTTCGGTTCTGAACAATTTCCCGGATTTCTGATGAGAGATGCTCTGCAGTGTCCGATACATTTTTATACTGTTCATCAGAAAGTTGCGACATGTCGCAACTTTTTAATCCATATATATTTGATTGATTATTTTTGGTCATGGGTTTTCTCCGCTCTGTATTAATACCGGGCTGCAGGTCTCTGTTGTTTTTATTTCCGGTTATGTCTGTTAGTATTATGTAGTAGGTGCAGATAGGCAATAAAGTTTGCGTGACAGGGGGAGCCGCGGCTTCAGCGTGGATTTTATGTGACGTAAAGCCGGGAGGCCGGCGAGGGGCGAGCGATAGACGAGGGGCGAACGTAGTGAGCCGTGAGTCGTGAGCCACGTCCGAAGGACTGGCGATAGCGAGACGTGAGCCTGGAGCCGGTCTCCGACTGGCGACGGGGGCATTGCGCCCCCGTAGTGGGGCGCATTCTTCAAATTAACACTGACCAGTACAACAACCAGTCAAAAAAATAGTTTGTTCAGAATTCCTTACTTCCTTCTCAGACCGAAGAGCACCGCTGCGCACCCAAGCCCGGCGATGACACCCATGACCGGCGCCGGTGAGGCGCCCGTCTGTGCCGCCTGCTTTGTCTCAACCGGCTTTACGGAAGGCGCCTCAGGCGCCGGGGTCGGCGTCGGTGCGGGTGTGGCAGGCGCTGTCGTCGGTTCTGCCATAAGCCAGATGGAGGTACCCTGCGGGGTGCTGCTGCTTACTAATTTCTGAATCAGAAAATATAGTTCAGAGTTATTTATTCTGTATACTCCTGTGCAGGGTATTTTTATGTGCCCTTTTGTTCCCTTTTGTGCCCCTAAAATATTAGTATCTTCCTGAATATCTCGTATTTTCCAATTCTGCCATTATTCTGTCTCTTTTTTATGAATTTTTTGTGCCCTTTTGTGCCCCCGTTTTGTGCCCCTCCAATTTTAGCATCTTCCCGTTTTTCCGGTATTTTCCGATTTTACTTTTATTCTGTGTCTTTTTTATGAATTTTTTGTGCCCCTTCATTCAGGACACGTCAGCGGATTCTCCAGAATCCCCCGTTATTTGCCCCAACATGCTCAATAATCCCTCTCTTCCGGAGAGAGGAAACAAGCGTCCGCACCTCTTTCACACTAAGATTCTGCAGCCCG
>JAGHSU010000152.1 GCA_018065685.1 Candidatus Methanocorpusculum equi
CATTTTACCTTCTAATAAAACACACATGTTAAGACATGCATAAGGAAGAACTCCTGGAACTCCATCAGATGTTTTACGACATCAAAACATACTACCAGACACTCAACCCCGCACTCAAATTCACCGAGTACACGGCGTTAAATATCCTGCCAAATGACCTGAACAGAAGCAAACTCGAGCACAAGTATGCAATCTTTATCCTCGGGGCAGAGATAGGGGCCGCTATGAAAGAGATAGAGACTATCTCATCGCGCGGCATCCCCGAACGCATGCACATGCTTGCAGACCACACCTTAAAAGAGATTGAAGCCGAGCGCTCCCACTCATAAACAACAATCTTTTTTCAGAAACAGATTAAAAAAGAAACGGGATTTTCCCGGATACCGGATGCGGCCAGTCTGCCGCACGTTTTTTTTCAGGCGAGTTCGTGCTCGTACTTTTTCAGTTCTCTCTCTCGCAACTCCCCGCGCTTGATTTTGCCGGAGAAGGACTTTGGAAGCTCTGCAACGAACTCGATTGCACGCGGGTATTTGTACGGGGCAGTCGTGCGTTTTACAAAGTCCTGAATGTCTTTTACCAGACGGTCTGAGGGGGTGTAGCCGTCGTGGAGAACGATAAACGCTTTGATGATGACCCCTCTGATGTCATCCGGGCTTCCGACCACAGCGGACTCTTTTACCGCCGGGTGTTCCAGAAGCGTAGACTCCACCTCGAAGGGGGAGATACGGTATCCGGAAGACTTTATCACATCATCGTTTCTTCCGACGAACCAGAAGTACCCGTCCTCATCGATGCGCGCCTTGTCTCCTGTGTAGTACCATCCGTTTGAAAACATCTCCGCGTTTTCTTCGGGGTTATCCAGATACTCACGGATAAGTCCTGCAGGCCGCGGGTCAAGAGAGATTGCAATGCGTCCGATATCTCCTTTCGGGACCTCATGACCATCATCGTCATGAAGCTGAATGTGCCACCCGGGCATCGGTTTTCCCATGGAACCCTGCTTAATCTCCATGCCGGGGAAGGTTGCGATACAGCAGCAGGTCTCAGTCTGCCCGTAGCCCTCGCGGATGGTAATCCCCGTTCCTTCACGCCAGATTTTAATGACCTCCGGGTTTAAGGGCTCTCCCGCACTGGTGCATGTCCTCAGTTCTGAGAAGGAGAACTTCTTTAAATCAGCAATGATTAACATACGGTAGATGGTCGGGGGACAGCAGAACGAGGTAATCCCGTACTTTTCAATCAGCGGAAGAAGTTCTGTTGCAAGGAATTTGCTGCGGTAATCGTAGACAAAGATACAGGCGCCGCATATCCACTGACCGAAGATTTTCCCCCAGCCGCACTTTGCCCATCCGGTATCGGAGACGGTGAAATGAACATCCTTTTCGGTTAAGTCGTGCCAGAACTTTGCAGTAACCGTCTGACCTAAGGGGTGTGCGTAGTCGTGGAGCACCATCTTCGGGTCCTTGGTTGTACCTGAGGTAAAATAGATGAGCATCGGGTCCGTTGCAAGCGTCTTGTGTCCGGCGCTTGCAATTAAGCGGGTGGAGACAGGGGCCGGGTATTTGAGTTCATGCTGGTATCCTATCCAGGGGGACGGGAGCCGCTCCCCCGGGTCATCGTCGGTTACCATGCGGAACTGAAGGGACGGGCACTCTTCTGCGACCGTGTCCACCTTTTCCATGTTTTCGCGGTCGGTGATGACCATCTTGAAGTTTCCGACTCTGATACGGTATGCGATATCCTTTACCGTGAGCATGTGGGGACTCGGACAGTAGACCGCGCCGAGTTTTAAGATGCCGAGCACGAGGAACCACCACTCGGGGACTCTTGGAAGCATCAGCATGACACGGTCGCCTTTTTTGATGCCGAACTTCATTAAGATGTTTGCAGCCTCGTTGCTGTGAATCATGAGGTCCCAGAAGGTGAACTTCTTTTCCACACCTGCCTGATTTACCCAGATCATCGCCAGATGATTCCGGTCCTTCTTCGCCCAGTTGTCGACAACATCAAAGGCGAAGTTGTAGTGTTTCGGGACATCTATGTGAAACGATTTGAAGGTCTCCTCATAGTTTCCGATATTGCCAGAATATTCTTCCATAAATTATACGTATTATATCGACGTCTTAGAATATAATATCTTGGGAGTTATATCCCGCGGCAGTGCAGGGGAAGAACACGTTAAAACAGGAACAGTACGGGAGAAGAACACGGGAAAGATCGGGGGAAATATCAGGGGACAGGGCGGTGTCAGACTAACCCGTGCTCTGATAAGATGTCATACATTTTCAAAACGGCCGATTTTGCATCCTCTTCGTTTTTGGAGCCGGTTACGATAAACTTTCCCGACCCGAACATAAGAACAACCGCCTTCGGGTTTTCAATACGGTACACAAGCCCCGGAAACTGTTCGGGTTCATATTCGACCTTATCAAAACTGAGGGTCATGGCAATTTTGTTCAGATTTATGCGTTTTCCGACATATGCCGAGGTTACAATATTCTGGATGCTGTATCCCGGGTTTTTTGGTACCTCGACCCCAATCTCTTTCATAAGCCTGACGAGATGCTGCATCCCTTCTTTGAGGATATCAGAATGTTTTGCCCCGGTCAGTACAACCTTTCCGGAACTGAAAAGAAGTGCTGCAACCTTCGGACTGTCAAACCTGAGAACGATGCCCGGGAACCGTCGTTTGTTATAGTCTGCCTCCGGAATTTTTGCAGAGACTGCTGCGAGGTCTATCGCGTCACAGAGTTTTACTGATGCCACAATATTTTCGACTTTTACGGTGTCGAGGATGTTATATGCCATTTGTAACAAAGCCCCCTTTAATATAACATAATATAAATACATTTAACATATAAATAGATTTTCCCGATTTTGAGCGGGAATGGAGTGAAAATGGAGTGGGAATCAGAAAGTCACGGGTTTATCTGCTGCTGTAACAGATGATAAAAACGTGATGAAAGTCCTGGTGCGGGTTTGCAGGGCAGGGTTTGAGTGTCTCTTCAGCCCAGCCGGAGGCCGGTTACGCTGTTTTTATCTGATTCAGAGTCCCGCAACTGCCCTGATGATTGAAAAGATAAGAATTGCCGCAAGACAGACCGGGGCCGCGAACTTAATCATGACCGTATAGAACTTCTTTGTTTTAAACGGGGCACTCGATTCAACCTCTTCAAAGACAACCCTGCATCTTCCCTTAACAACCCATCCGATAAAGATACAGGTAAGAAGGGCCAGAAGCGGCATAAGAATGCTGTTGCTTAGTGTATCCAGCATCTCCAGGATATGCATGTTTCCGATGGTAAAACCGGACC
>JAGHSU010000036.1 GCA_018065685.1 Candidatus Methanocorpusculum equi
GCATTAAAACAAACCTGAGCTCGTGCCGTCCCGTGTGAGACACCATCCACCCGTCGGGTACCTCAAAGTCGCGGAAGACTGTAAGGTTCAGCACGGGGTCCAAGACCTTTTCATATCCGAATGCGGGAAGCCCTGCGGTAAGCCTTCTGGTGTTTTCCATGCACCCTGCAACAATATCCCTGAATCCTTCACGTCCAAAATACGTAATAACCGCATATGCTGCTGCTGCATCTGCTCCCGGGCGGGTTCCTGTAAGGGTTGACTGCTCCTTTGAAATCAGGTAGGGTGTGAAGACGCGAAGGGCTTTTACATCCTCCTCATTTCTGAAGAGCAGACATCCTCCCGGGATTGTGCCAAGCCCCATCTTGTGCGGGTCGAGCGAAACCGAGTCCACCCCGTCGACTGCAAAATCGAACGGTGCCGGATTTTTCAGGAACGGGATTACAAAGCCCCCGAACGCCGCATCCACATGGAGGTAGGTGTCTGTTTCGCGGGTAATCTTTGCAATGGTTCTGATATCATCGATTGTGCCGTACTCGGTTGACCCGGCAACGGCAGAGACTGCAATCGTGTTTTTATCGATTAACTCTGCTATCTTATCAGTATCTGCGATGTACTTTCCGGGTGCATACGGAACGGTCCGTACCTCAAGGTCTAAGATATCGCATATCTTATAGAACGAGAAGTGTGCGGACTCCGGGACTACGATGTTCGGTTTTTCCGTTTTCTTCCGCTTCTTTGCAGCACGTATCGCCTGCAGATTGGACTCGGTCCCGCCTGATGTCATCCAGCCTGATGCAGTTTTACAGTGCAGCAGGTCCCCGAGACTTTCGATTAACAGCCGTTCTACTTTCGCAGCCCCTGCAAATACCGCAGGGTCACCCAGGTTTGATGCGGCAAAGAGTTGTTTCGCCTCCTCTGCTATAGGGTGGGGAATGGTGCACATCGAACTTAGGATACGGGTGTGCGGCGTATCAAGCGCACGGTATCCGGCAAGCTGTGCTACTATGACTTCACGCGGAGTTCCTTTCTCTTCCATGATTTTCCTTCTTTATTTGTGCTCCCTGCACTTTTACCTTCGTATTCTGTTTTTGTTTTCCGGACGTTTTTCCCGGCCTCCGGTCTCTTCCCGGTGCCGGATACCTTTTTTGGTCCGTCTGCTTTTTTCGGTATTCCGGATATTCCTTTCGGTCTTCCGGTTTTTGCCGGGTGCTTTCCGGCATGCATGACCGCTTTTGCTTTGTCCGGACAGAACTTTTTTACCGGCGTTCCCGCAATCAGTCTGCAGGTGCTGTTCTTTCCCATCAGGAGATTGTATGCCTTCTGTTTTTCATTCCAGCGGACGAGCACTGAATCAACCGCGACAACGCCTGCATAGGGAGCGGTTAAAAGCGCCTCATGGTCGGGTGTCCGGTGAAACGCGGGGAGTGCGAGATAGCAGGGGGCTGTCCCCGACCCGTCGCATACCAGATAGAGATAGGTTTTGGTATCTCCGATGTCGCCTGACATTACAGAGACCGTTACATGAATCCGTTTTCCTTCGTGCTGCTTTATCTGCGACAGACGCGCACGCTTTGCATCCGCGGGGATTTTGTACCCGCATCTGCGGTGTCCGTCGGTCCGAAGCACCGCGTAGGAGAACTTGACATCCGTGTTGACATACCGGTATTTTTCCGTGTCCGAGCCGAGGGCCTCCATCAGTGCGGTGGGCTTTATGTCGTCATACGATTGAAACGACCAGCAGGGATGGACGCGGCAGGGTACTCCGCGCAGGTCGTTACAGGGGGCATAGATGGTAAGCCCCCGCTCTTTTGCCGCCCGCGTGATGTCACGCAGTTTTGCCGCATTTTCAAGGTCTGCCGGTTCGAAGACCAGCAGGTTTCCGTCGGGTGTCAGATGCTTTGCAACGGAGATGAGAAACTCTGTTTTTGCCTCGTCGTCTCCTGAAAGCTCGTTTAACACGTTTGAGCAGATGATTAAGTCAAACGTCCCGTCGGGAAGTTTTTGGGTGATGTCCATTGAAAGCGGTTTTTCCGCGGTACAGTTTTTGGAGGTCTTCTGGAGGGCTGGTATCAGATAAGAGTATGCCTCACGGTGGGTATCCATACGCTCTGCGGCACAGATTTCAGCACTCATCTCCGGGAAGAGGGAACAAATCCGGATTACCGCTGCAGATGCAGTCCCGGGTCCTGCTCCGAGGTCAAGGACCCGGATATGTTTTCGCAGCAGTCCGCGGGAGATGAGGGATACGAGAAACTCTGATATCTCAAATACATACCCGGGCATCTGGTATGCGATATAGGACATGACACTGTATGCCCCTGAGTAGGATACGTTCCGTTTTTCCCCCTCCTTCCAGTACGCATCTTTCTGACTGACTACTGCAGCACGGATTTTTTCCAGAACCGTTTCATCGTTCCATTTTTTTCCGGTGATTTTTTCGATGTAGGCCTCGGACAGCCGTTCAAGTTCGGGAAACGAACGGGTTTTTAAGAGTTTTTCTGCCGCATGCAGTTCTTCTGCGGACGGCGTGAAGCGGGGATTTTCCATAAAAATCAGCTGTAGGGCACAAAGGACATTCCGTCCTGCCGCTCTACCTCAAGTTTTGTTTTCTTTGCCTTCGATGAGACGATCCCTGAGTTTCCGGAAGGGTCTGTTATCCGGAGGGTAAATGCAAACTTTCCCTCCCGTGCATCCGAAATCCTGGATAATATTGATTCAGCTGCAGGTATCTCGTCACCTTCTGCAGAAAGCAGGGCGCGGCGCACCGCCTCTTCTGCACGTTCGAGTACGCCTTCCACATTTGATACAAACCCGCTGCAGGCAGGCCCCGGGCGGATGTTGATTCCAAGCTCCGGAAGGTCAATCTCTCCCGCGGTGCTTCTGACCACACGTGCGTTTAAGTCGTCAGCACTGTCCGCGTGCAGTTCCCAGATGCAGGGCTCCCGCTCGTTTAGTATCATCGTGTCCGTGATACGGAAGCCGCATGACTCGCAATTTCCGCTGATTAACAGTATCTCGGAAAAATAGGGGATGTTTTCCGTGTCATAGATGAAGGTAATTTCCTTACCGCAGTCCGGACACGGTGCTTTTACAACCTGATGCATTGAGAGCCGCAGAGTTAGTAGCCGCAGATCTTTTCACGGGAGATGCGCATGCCGGTTGGTACAATGATGACATAGCGCTGGTCACCAAGACCAATGATATCTCCGTTGACATCACGGGCTACTGCGCGCAGGTCTCCCATTACGCGGTCGAACATGATTTTGTCGAGCTTCAGTTTGGTGATGTCGACAATTACCACGTTTCCGTTGTATATTTCGTCTTTGACTCTCGGACACTCTTTGATGTCTGTGATAGAGGCAATTTTAACGTACGTTGTCGCAGGACCTTCACTCATCGAGCCTTCATATGACTGAAGGTCGAGTTTCATGCAAGCGTCTTCTTCGGTCTGCTGCTTTTTATCTTTCGATCCAAATACTCCGTCGAGGAACCCCATATATATTATTGTTTTGTGAGAGAATTAATAAACCTTCTTATCGAAGGGGCTCAAAGTTCGAGATTCCAGAGCTCATCACCCACATAATGGATGTTTTTCGCGGCTTTTCCCTTTTCGAGCGCGAGCACTCCGTCTGCATCGTAGAGGGGGATTACAACTGCAAGCGGCTTTCCGTGACTCTCGTCAACGGCGAGTGCGGGATATCCTGCCTTTACGTCCGGGGTGACTGATACAATTCCGGGGCGCATGATGTCTGCACCGTTTACCATGTAGGGGACTGCACCCATGTCAACGACAATCCGGCGTCCGGAGAACGGGCGGAGGATTGCCCCGCGCAGTGTCGGGAAGGCCCATTCATCTTTTTCCATCAGGATTGGTTTTTTGTCAATCAGGTAGATGTTGAACTTGGAGGTGGTCTCTGCGATTTCAATCATGGGGGCTGTGTAGAGCCCTGCATCATCACCTATCGATTCCTTCAGTTTTGTCATCAGGGAGGTGAGCTGCCCTTTTTTTATGGCGTGGCGTTTTTTTATGATAATTTCTGCCATTGTGTGTACTATTGTTTGGCGTGAGATGTAATAAGGATGAAGGGTTGAAAAGAGTGATATAAACAAAATACTACATCAGTTAAAATGAGCGCTGAGGGTGAGACTTGAACTCACGAGAGACTTTCGCCTCACGGGCTTTCCAGGCCCGCGCCCTACCACTAGACTACCTCAGCCCAAACAGCATATAATATATGTCATTCCACCTTATTAAGATGGCGTTTAGATTTCCTCAGGTTTCCTCTGAAAACACCCGTATGGAACGTGCGGCAAGACCGTGACCGCCCGGGGTAATCTTATCTGAATCCATGAGCGCCTCAGCGAGGGCTGCAAGGCGCCCTCTTTCATCAACAAGGGCAATTTTCTGTTTTGCACGGAAGGAATCGCATGAAATAATCCCGGGGACCGCGAGTACTGCGCCGTGAAATACCGCCTCCTTTGCGGATTCACGGATAACCGCCTTCGGAATGTCCGAAATTGCCGCTTCCGGAGGCAGAATCAGGGAATCAGCGCACCCTGCCTCTGCTGCATCGCGAATCTCCTGCAGGGTGTGCGCTTCAGCCGCGGTAAAACCTCCGGACATGGTGCGGCGCAGTTCAGTCATCTGCGCGCCGCACCCGAGCACATACCCTATCTGAACACA
This sequence comes from Candidatus Methanocorpusculum equi, assembly GCA_018065685.1. Taxonomy (GTDB): domain Archaea; phylum Halobacteriota; class Methanomicrobia; order Methanomicrobiales; family Methanocorpusculaceae; genus Methanocorpusculum; species Methanocorpusculum equi. Next base: position 4,688 of record JAGHSU010000036.1, read on the forward strand.
AAGCGACCTGATATAGGTCCCCGACTCACAGCGGACGCGCAGCATGACAAGACGCCCTGACATATCCAGGACCTCAATCTTATGGATTACCCGGATGCGGAGCGCGCGCTTAACAGCAGACCTTCGCGGAGGACGCTGATAGATTCTCCCGAGAAAGCCTTTTACCGCCTCTTCGACCGTCCCGCGCGGGACATCTGCGTGCAGCCGCATACAGGCAATGTACTCTTTCTCGTGCTGGAGAAGAAGCGGAGCGAGCTTTACTGCCTTCCCGGTCATTACAACCAGAACACCGGAGACCATCGGATCAAGTGTTCCGGAGTGTCCGACTGATGTTTTGAGAATCTCTCCCGTCCATGCCGCGGTCTGATGACTCGAGGGGCCGCGCGGTTTGTCGACAAGGATGATTCCCGATTTTACCATTTAGTAAAACTCCTGCAAAAGGGAAGCATTTAACGCCTGAATGGTGCCTTCAATAGAACCATCACCAACAACACTCGGCCTCATACCGCCGTACATCATCGCATCAGCGGTTACATCGCCGATTGCCATCAGCGTCATCTCGTTATCGAGCGGGGGAAGTTTTGCCATCGTAAATGCTGCAGGGCTCGTAAAGAGAATAGCTTTGCAGCCTGTTAGGTCCAGTTCTTCATTTGTCGGGACGATATTGTAGCAGATGTACTCGCAGGGGATTCCTCCTGCGTCACGAATCTCTTCTGCGAGTTTCTGATAGGTGATGCCCGCGCGCGGGATGCCGATTCTTTTCCCGCGAATCCATTTCCCGAGATACGGAATCAGATCATGGGAGTAGAAGAACGGAAGCATCTCGGCAGAGAGTCCGATATTGTACAGTACCTTTGCAGTCTGCGGACCGTTTGCAATCATTCGTACTTTGGTTGCAAGCCTCGGGTTTACCAGCGGACCTATCTTTTCCGCGGAGAATGCACTGTGGAAGAAAACCGCATCAAGTTTGCAGTCGTTGACATCCCGCACAAACTCGTCAATGCTTTTCTGGTTCTTTTCCGGTCTGACCGGAGAGACAATCCGCGCCCTGTGATTGTACTTTTCGCAGATGAGATTATCATCCGCATCTCCGGTATGTCTTGTAATCGCGATGAGCATATAATTAATTATTGTATTCCAAAGTAAATAATGGTGTGTTTCCGCACATCCGAAAATAAATTATTCCTGCGGGATAAATACATATCCAATATGCTAAGTCTCATCCTCGGAACACTCGCAGGCTGCATCTTAGGCTGCATCTCGGGAATCATTCCGGGGATTCACTCAAATACCATAGCGGGTCTTGCGGCGGCGTTTGCGGTACCTCTCGGGTTCGTTTTCGGCGTGGAGGGTGTCTGCTGCATGATAGTAAGTACGATGGTCGTCCATACGTTTCTGGATTGTATCCCCTCGACCTTCATCGGCGTCCCTGACCCGGACACGGTGCTCTCAGTTCTTCCCGCGCACCGGATGTATCTGGAAGGACACGGGGAGGCAGCGGTCAGAATTTCAGCACTCGGCAGTCTTTTCGGCTTTGTTTTCTGCCTTCCGGTCTTTGCACTGTTTTATTATGTGCTCCCTCAGTTTCAGGGAAGCATCGACTGGGTCATCGGTCTGGTAATTCTGCTCGCATCTGTAATGCTCATTGTTTTTTCAAAAACCCCGCTCTGGTCCCTCCTTATCTTCCTGGTCTGCGGGGTTCTTGGTGTCTTTTCGATGTATTTTTCCTATCTTTCATTCGGGGTATTCGGAAGCGGGGGGTGCTTCTTCCGCTCCTCTCGGGTCTGTTCGGAATACCTGTGCTTCTTTTCGCGATTACCCGGGCAGGGACGGTTGTGCCCCAGAAATACGAGGGTCTTGGAACAAACTGGCGTGAGATTGCGGCATCGACCGCAAAAGGAACTGCTGCAGGAGCGATTGTGGGGTGGCTTCCGGGCTTTTCGAGCGGAATTGCGAATGCAATCCTTTCTATCAGGAAAAAAGGGGTTGATTTTGAGGCCGGAAGACCGCACGGCTATCTTCTCTCAACCTCTGCTGCAAACACTGCGAATGCTGTTCTCGGAATCGCCGCGCTTTATGCAGTTGGAAGGATGCGCTCGGGTTCAATGGCAGCTCTTGCCTCGTTTGACCTCCCGAACATCTTTCTGATGCTTGCGGCAGCAGGTGCCGCGGCTCTTTTCGGCTATTTTGCAACGGTCGCCCTTTCACGGAGCGGAAAACTGTTTGCGCGGATTAACCAGAAAGGGTTATCCGTCGCCGTTCTTATCTTTCTTGTTGTCCTGACGGCTCTGTTCTGCGGCCCGTTTGGACTGTTCATTCTTGTTCTGGCCTCTGCTGCGGGAATGGTCCCCGCGCTCCTCGGCATCTCGCGGCTGTACGGGATGGGAGTTATTATGATTCCTGTAATGCTTTTTACGCTGGGAATCCTGTCGTTTTAGCGGGGAGTTCAGAGTTTTGACTGAACCGCGCCGTGACTGTCCTGGTAGTGTCCGTTATATGCGGATTCCACTGTTCCTTCAACCGGATGGAGGAGCATCTGGACAACGCGCATCCCCCTGGTCACGGGAATGTCTTCAGGGCCGTGGTTTACCATACAAAGCGTCAGGTTCCCGTGAAAACCGGGGTCAATGTATCCTGCACCCAAAACAACGCCTTTTCTCCCGAATGAAGACCGTCCCCAGAGCGTTGCACAGAGGTCGTCCGGCAGCGAGACAAACTCCATGGTGGGGACAAGCGTCAGTTCTCCTTTGCGGATAATAACATCTTCTGCAGCTCTCAGGTCGTAGGAGGAGGGCTGCAGTGATTCTTCTGCAAACGGTTCAATCCCAAGTGTTTTATCTGCTATCCGCGAGCGGATGATAGATGACGATAATACCATGCTTAGATGTTGTTTTGGATGAGATAAAAAAGATACGGTACAGAATCGTATGGTCTGGAGAAATCTGAAAAACGGTACGGACCTGCCGGGGATCGAACCCGGTTCTTCGGGTTCGAAGCCCGAAAGGATATCCACTACCCCACAAGTCCACTACCTATTCATTTGTCTTCCCTCTTTTTACGATTATCGGTCATGCCGCCCGCGGAGAGCAGCTGTCAGAACAGTTTCAGCACCGCGGAATCTGTTGTGCGCATGAGCGCGTAAAAAACCGCCTGAATCGGGCGTATTTTTATGGGGGCTGAAAAGAAGCCAGAATTGAGGAGATTTTCCGGCTGAAAATCATAATATATTTATGTTGAGGAGTAAAACCTTTTTATCTGAGGTGTAAAGAACTATGACTTACGGAATTGAATTCGTTCCTGGCAACGTAAACGTAAAGCAGGTCGTTAACTTCTGTAAACTTGCAGAGGCAAAAGACATTGACTATGCATGGATTACTAACCACTACAACAACAGACACTGCTACGCAGTATTAACTG
>JAGHSU010000004.1 GCA_018065685.1 Candidatus Methanocorpusculum equi
TCAGAGATGTTTTTCTCCCGCAGACAGCGATGATTGACATGCCAATCAGCATTCCGAGGTGCAGGAATGCGGAGGCTGACACAGCATCACACTGCTCCACCACCAGTTTTGTTAACGGGGTTTTTAATGCTGTGCACACTGCAGCAACTAATGCACAGGCAACAGCAATAGCGTAGGTGTTTTTCGGGATGCGGGAAAAAATCATCTATTAATATATTTGTGATTATACGTAAAGAAGACATCTGTTCTTCCCGGGAAAGAAAGTCCGGGTAGAACGGCATGTCCGGGTAGAACGGCATGCCGGGGATTTTAGCAGAATAACAGTGGGAGTACGGGCGGAAGCGGTGCATGTTAACAGGTGGGCTTACCCGCTTAACGAAGCACGATTCTGCCGTGCGGATTCATGGTTTTTCGTCTGATATCCCATTGTCAGCAGGGGCAAATGGAAAAAACAGACTTTTACTGCCCCGCTGAAAATACAGAACGAAAAAAAGATGCGGCCTGGTGTAGTACCAACCAGGTTTACTCCGCCTTGTAAACGGTCTTTCCCTTAAAGACGGTTTCAAGAACCTTTATCTGATGGAATCCTGCCTTTTGTGCGGCGGCTGCGTTTTTTATCTGAGCGGCTCAAGAGCTGCTGCAAACTCCGCAAGTTCTCCGGTCAGGGTAAACTCATCGCTGTCTGTCATGATGGTAAGCGCTACCCCTTCACTTTCAAATGAGTCGCCTGTAAGGTGATAGCCGTTTCGCTCGTAAAACCGGATACGGGCAGTCCGCTGCTGAGCGTTTTCAGCCGATTCATCAGGGGCTTCCAGGTCAAAGAACCGGATGTGATCCGGAAACATCCTCTTAAAGAGTGCAAGCGTTCTGCTCCCGTATCCTTTGCCCTGACACCGCGGAGATACGGCAAGGTAGAGGAGGTAGGCATATGTATCCGTGTGAAGGACGCAGAGAAGTCCTATCGCGTCGTTTCCATCCAGAATCAGCCATTCATCGGCTTTCCAGATGTCAGGTGCGGCATTTTGTATCACTGCGACAGTGTTCGGCTGCCACTCGTTTTCCGGGAATGCTTCGGCGTAGAGCCGCTGCAGCAGCTCCCGTTCCGGCCCGTTTCCTTTTACCGGCTTCAGGGAGAGGGTGTCTTCTGGGGTGTCTCCCGGTCTGCGGCAGGGATTTTCTGTTGCTGACATATGTATATTTTTGTGCTTTGAGGGAAATATGTTTTCCGGAGAGGAAGGAATGCAGGAAATCGTCAACAAGCTGTTGACAATTTGGATAAGCGCGTTATTTTTTCAACTCTATGCAGATTTCATAATTTTGCCACAAGTTGCGGCAAAATCTGAAAAACACGGCACGGTATGCGCCGCAGCGGTTCGGCGGCCGGGGGAGAGGGAGAGGAGACAAGAGCCGTACTTTTCATTAGCCCGGGGTGCGGGGCGGCGACTTCAGCGCGGGTGTTCTTTGTCGTAAAGCCGGGAGGCCACGGCTCATTTAGTGCGGGTGCTTGTCGCGGATGTTGTAACCGAGGTGCGGCAGGGTCAACAAAACCGCAAATCTACGCAAATTGAAACTTACAACAACAAAAAACACACAATTAAAACAAAAATCCAAAACAGATAATAAAAAGAGAAAAAGGAGAGTTCACTCCTTCAGAGTGTAGATGTGACCGTAAACGGTCTCACCCTTGCTCTTCGGGTGGCGCTCACCAAGGTCTCCGATGAACACGTTAAAGACGTGCTTCTCTCCGTCAACCTCGATTTCTCTCTCGTCGATTTTCTTAAAGCCGGGCATCATGACATCGCATCCGCCAAAGACGTAAATTTCGCCCTTGACCATCTGGCCGCCGACACGGCGGTGTGCTTTGCCTTTGATAATGATTGTACCGCCTTCTGCGTGGGTACCAATGTGGATATCAGCGTCTCCTTCCACAATAACGGTACCGCCGTTCATGAAGGTACAAAGGTCAGAGCCGACATCTCCCTTAACACGGATAGTGCCGCCCTGCATTCCTCTCCAGTCACCGCGGTATGCTGCTGCGAGATAGTTCCATGCACGGCCCTCGATGATGAACTCTCCGCCCTTCATCTGAAGACCGGAGAAGGAGCGGACATCTCCTTTAACAGTGAGCTTTCCGCCTTCCATCCATGCGCCGGTGAACATATCTGCGGTACCTTCAACGGTGACCTCACCTGCTTTCATCCATGCGCCGATGTACTTGCACTTGTCGGTTCCGTTTCCTTTCACGACAATGGAAGTCTCAGCGGCGGTCTTTCCTGCAGCGCCTGCAACCTCGAACCAGTCGCCGAGCTTGTAGTTGCGCTTACCCTCACAGCACGGAAGAGCTGCAATCTCTTCTGCAGTCTTTCCCGCGAACTTGTCAGGGGTAATGCTGTCGCACTCAAGGTAAAGGTCAGGGACCTTCTTTAAAGTAACAGTAACAGTTGCCATCTTCAGGCCTCCCCAATCTTAATAACGTGCTGGTTCGGTGCATACTCGTCAATGACATCATAGTTGTCGAGCTTGACAGAGTAGTATTTCAGGAACTTCTCGTTCACGTCGTGCATAACCTGCTTGTTCTCAGGTACCTGGCAGTCGACCCAGAAGGTCTCCTTGCCGACGGGCTGGGCATCAAGAACAACACCGTTCTCGACACACTTGACACCGTCCTTGAAGAGGTAGGCGCACTTTGCGAGCTTGTTCTCGAGGTCGAGTCCCTTGGGCATGTTGTCCGGGTTGATGTCGTAAATTGCGACATTTCCGTTCATACCGGTCTTCAGACCGCCGAACATGCTGTTGATACCAAGGACCTTTGCCGGTGCGGCACGGGTCATCTGTGAGAGTTCATAGAGTGAAATCTCACGGTCGATTTCGCCTAAGGTGGTTCCTGCACGGACCTTCTCTGCCCACTTGAAGGAGTCAAGGACAGAGTCACGGTACTGCTTATCC
>JAGHSU010000067.1 GCA_018065685.1 Candidatus Methanocorpusculum equi
TTGTCGGTCAGCCGATTCAGCTCGGTACCGGTGATGTGAAACTGATGGCTAAGCGGGGTAAAGCCGTAACGCTGTCTGTTTTTGTTTTTTTATTATTTATAATTCACATAAAAAAGCAGGGACGTCCAACGCCCCTCATTCTTCCTTATTCTGCATCGAATACCGTCTGTGGAGACTCTCTATCGTCTCAATCTCCCCTGCATCCTTATCGTCTCGTAACCGCACAAACCGCGGGAACCGCAGAGCATACCCCGCAGGATAATTCGTACTCCGCTGAAGCTCCGCATACCCTACCTCAAACACCACATCCGGCTCAAATGAAACCGTCTTCCCGTGCTCTGCAACAACCCGGTCCTTAAAGAGGTCATAAAGCGTTGAAAGCATCGCATCATCGATTCCGGTCGCCACACGGGAAATCTCCAGAAGCTCCCCGTTCTCATCCTGGCAGGCGAGAATAAACGACCCGAACATCTTCGCACGCTTCCCCTCGCCCCATTCGGCGCCTGTCACCGCAAGGTCGATGGTATCCACCTCAGGCTTAATCTTAATCCAGAGCTTTCCCCGGTTGCCCGGAAGATAGGGGGTATCAAGGACTTTAAGCATAATCCCTTCGTTACCCGCATCGAGTGCCGCATGATAATATGCTTCAATCTCATCAGCCGAACTGCTTACCATCTGCGGGGCTACATAGTCGGTCATGACTTCAGTGAGAATCTTTCTCCGCTCAGAAAACGGCAGGTCAATCAAGGTCTTCCCGTCGCAGACCAGGATATCAAAGACACAGGGTCGAAGCTCAATCTGCTCCTGTGCCGCATCGATGTCATGCTTTCTCCGGATTCTCCGAAGCACCGTCTGGAACGGCATCGGCTTCCCGTTAAGGATTGCTATCACCTCTCCGTCGATGATAACATCATGCGTTGCGGCGGCAGAAAGCTTTGCCACAACATCAGGAAGGGATTCGGTCATCTCCTCAAGACGCCGCGAGTAGATGGCAGCTTTGTCTCCTGTCTTATGGAACTGGAAGCGGCTCCCGTCGTATTTGTTCTCGGCCGCGAGCATCCCGTGGGTCTCAAGCATCCCCTTAATTGAGCCTGCCTGTGCGAGCATCATCTTGACGGGCTTGAAAGGCGTGATATGGACCTTTAAGAGCTCCTCAGGGGCGGTCTTTGCGAGGAGGGCTACCTCCCCTAAGTCATTTAATGCCTGATGCGCATGCTCAACGGTTTCCGCAGGAATCCCGAACGCCTTTGACACGGCATCCTTTACCACGCCTTCGCCCACACCGATACGCATCTCCTCTAAAATCAGACGGCTCAGATACCGTCCCTCTATGGGAGAGGCGTTTGATAAAAGATACTGGGCGGTACGAAGCCGCTCCTGCTGCGAGCGTCTTCCCTGACTCTGCGCCATCGAAAGGAAGCGGGCATGAACATCCATAAGCTCAAGCTCCTCGGAAAAAAACATCATCTGTTCCCGCTTTGCAAGAAGCCCCTCAACTACTGACCCGGTGTCTCCCGAGCTGTTTACGGCTGAAATCACATACTCTTTTTTCTTTCCGATAACATAGGCTAAGGCTTCGTAGAGAAGCGAAGGCCCGAACATCAGCTTTTCCGCGGACCAGTCGGGAAAAATTCTCCCCCTCGCAAACCGCACAAAGACGGAAAGCTCCTCTGCAGGGATGGTCTGGAAGACTCCAGCGAGCGCATCAGCCATCGCCAGGCGTGAGGAGATTTTTTCGATTCTGCTGCAGATTTCCGCAAACTCAAGAAAACGCATGCTAAAAAAGGGTTAAAGCATACCCTTAACCAGGGTTTCCGCTTTGGCGAGGGCAGCGCCTGTCTGTGCTGCATCTGAACCTGCACCCTGTGCAAGGCCCGGCTTTCCTCCGCCTTTTCCGCCAACAACCGCACAGACCTCGCTTACGAGCTTTCCTGCGTGAACTTTGTCGGTTCCGGATGCCGCAACAACACCCACGCCGTCTGCGGTGGTAATTAAGACTGCAACGCCGCCGCGTGCTGCAACCGCCGAGGCGACGGTTACAAGCTCCTTGCGGGAGATATCAAGCTGCTTTACCACAACCTCGACACCTCCGACCACCTCGCCCTGAAGGCGGGAAATCTCAAGCTCCGCAATCTTGGACCGCAGGCGCTCAATCTCCTTTCTCTGGTCCTTCCACTCGGTAAAGAAGTGCTCAACAGCTCCGGGCAGGTTTTCGGTCTGCACCGATAAGGTTTCAGCCGAGGTGTTTAAAAGACCCTGAATGTGCTGCATCGCATCGAGTGCCGCAAATCCGCAGGCGAACTCAAGACGCTCGACACCGTCCTGGATGTGCTCTAAGCGGAGCAGTTTGATGGGGCCGATTTCACCGGTTGACATACAGTGCGTTCCTGCACATGCCTCGATTTCGACGCCCATCTTGACGATACGAAGCTCCTTTCCCGGGGGCACTCCTCCCTGATAGAGGGCAAACCCGAACTCCTGCTCGGCCTCGACTCTCGGACGGATGGAAATCTCCACCGGGAGGTTCTGCATCACGAGTTTGTTTGCGTATGCCTCAATCTGCTTCAGCTCGTCATCGGTGATGTGGGTGTAATGTCTGATATCAAGTCTTGCAGATTCGGGGGAGAGCTGCGACCCTGCCTGGTGGATGTGGGGGCCTAAGACCTCCTTTGCGGCGCGGATTACCATGTGCGTTCCCGAGTGGTGGCGCATCAGGGCACGTCTGCGCTCCTCGTTTAATGCTCCTTTGACATTGTCTCCGGGTCTGAACACGGGGTCGTTTATCTTATGGAGAATCACATCGCCGTACTTGACAACCTCAACAACTGCGGCCGACTGGTGTCCTCCTTCTGCGCGGGTTTCTGCAAAAACACCCTGGTCGGAAGGCTGTCCTCCGCCTTCGGGGTAGAAGCAGGTGGTATCTAAGACCACATAGTCCTCGATGACGTCAAGGACCGTTGCGCTGAACTCCATCCTCTCGGGGTGGGCATAGTAGTCTTTTACGGTTGCCGGAAGCTTTTCGATGCGCTCCGCATACTTTGCAAGAGGCGATGCCTGCTTTTCACCTTCGTTTTCGGAGTGCATATCCGCAATCTGCGAGTCGAAATCGTCCGGGATTTCAAACTGTGCTCCGGTTTCGGTGAGCGTCTTTTTCATCAGGTCTACCGGGATTCCGTGGGAATCGTAGAGGGTGATAAGTTCTGATAAGGGAACGGGTTCGTTCTTTTTCACGTAGGTCTGACCGACTCTCTGAACCGTGCGGGTGCCGCGGGCAATCGTTGCATCATACTTTTCCACCTCGCGTGCGATGATTTCGCGGACGATGGAGGGGGTCTGCTCAAAGTTGGAAAGCCCGATGTCTTTCATCTGTGCAACAACAATGTCGCCTAAGTCCTCGTCAACCTTTGCCTCCTGCATCATTCTGATGCTTCTTCTAAGCACAAGACGCGCCAGGTATCCTTCGCGGACGTTTGAGGGGACAATGAGGTCGCCTAACATGTAGGCAAGACATCTGGTGTGGTCGCAGAGCGCATAGATGTTTTCCATCGGGACAATAATCTTTTCGAGTTTTTTGACGGAGATACCGGATGCTTTTGCGACCTTCTGTCTGAGTTCGCTGATCTTTTCGCCTCTGATGTCCATGAGACCCGCAAACTGTGCGTTCTTTCCGAGGATGCCTTCAATTTCCGCATTGTTTAAGTAATCCTCCATTCCTGCGGCGTTTAACAGGCGCGGAATCATATCGGGGAAGACCGCATCGTATGCGGTTGGTGTTCCGCAGGATGCCCAGGTAAAGCGCTCGAGACCATACCCGGTATCCACAATCCTAAGCGGCATCTCATAGTAGTCCTTGCCGTCAATCATGACCTGCGGTTTTCCGGAGTTCTTGCGGGAGAGGTTCATAAAGACGAGTGTTGCAACCTCAAGACCGCCCATGAGGACCTCGACTGATACTCCGGCATTTCCTCCGCCGAACCACGGGTTTTCCTTGAAGGTGAGCTGATTCAGGTCACCCCCTACGGAGTTTACAAATCCTGCGCAGAGTTCAACACAGCGGTCCTTGAAGTAGACCGGGTGCTCGTCGGTGTTGAATGCGTGGTGCGCCATCATCTCAAAGCAGGTGAAGTGTCTGCCCGAGCGTCCCACATTATCCAGGTCGTTTAACCGGATACACGGCTGGGAGATGGTAAGCGGGTTTGCCGGCGGCGGGCACATGCCGCTTGTTACAAACGGCTGGAAGTCCGCGATGGAGGCGATTGTTAAGTAGATATCGTCTCTCCAGCGGGCTGCTACCGGATAGCGGCCAATACTTGTGTGGCCGTTTTTCTCGAAGAAGGAGAGGTATGCCTCACGCATCTCTGCAACCGTGTGCTTTTTGAAGAGCGGATTTCCAATGAACTGATACGGTTCACAGGGCGCATCACCGCAAACTTCGCGTTTGGGGTCGAGCGTCCAGAACGGCATGCCGCACTTTTTACAGATTTTGCGGACATAGCCGTTTTCCTTGAAGAAGTCTAACTGATATTCGTTTTCGAGCATTGGGTGTTCCCCGTTTGTTAATACTCCTTACTTATTGGAGGTGTAATGATATATGTCTATGGATATGTCTATGGGGGTGTTTATCAATAGTGTCTATCTGAATTGTTCATAGGGTTGTTGTCCCTGCTTATGCGGAGGTTCTCTGAGATTGCTGTATCAGCCGGTGCGAATGCTCTTTGAGGTTGTTGTATCTTATGTGCGTCTTGACCACAAAACCGCAAATCTACGCAAATCTACGCAAATCGCGAGCCTATACACCCGTGCTTAAACCCCGCTTATCGCGGGGCACGGGCGGCTCGCTGGAGAAAATAATTTATCTCTTATTCCCCTCCATTTCCAGTATTTATGTAAATATTAATTCTTAGCAGCCCGCCTGCTCCCCGCCATAAGCGGGGTTAAGCGCAGGTGAATAGGGCTGCGATTTGCGTAGATTTGCGGTTTTATAGCAAAGATTCACCATCAGTTACAACATCCGTAAAGAACACCTGCACTGCTACAAAAACATTCCACTCCACTCACAAAAACATTCAACCATATCCGCAAAACATTCCACAGTATTATAACCAAGAAAAACCAATATCATTACATATGTTAAAGGCAGGAATTCTTGGAGCCACCGGTGCGGTGGGACAAAGATTCGTTCAGCTGCTTGCAAACCACCCCTGGTTTGAGCTGACGACCCTTACCGCATCCGAGCGCTCTGCAGGAAAACGCTACGCTGACGCCGTAAACTGGCGTCTTGACTCTCCGTTCCCGGACAAAGCAGGAGAACTCATTGTCTCCCCGACAAACGTTGATGCGGTAAAAGACTGTGATATCGTCTTCTCAGCCCTTCCCGCAGAGCTCGCAGGAACACTCGAAACCGCAATCGCTGACGCGGGTGTTGGTGTTTTCAGCAATGCAAGCTCGCACCGTATGGACCCTGACGTCCCCTTAATGATTGCCGAGGTAAACCCGGAGCATGCCGCACTCATCGATGTCCAGCGCAAAAAACGCGACGGATTTATCGTTACAAATCCGAACTGCTCGACGATTATGCTTGCAACGGCGTTAGCCCCGCTTCGGAAGTTCTCCTTTACGGGCATCCAGGTCGCAACCATGCAGGCAATCTCAGGCGCAGGATTCGAGGGCGTTCTCGCATTCGGCATCTACGACAATGTCATCCCCTACATCGGAGGAGAAGAGGAGAAGATGGCGCGCGAGGCAAACAAGATTCTCGGAACCTTTGAAAACGGACAGATTACAGGAGCCCCCTTTACGGTCTCTGCATCCTGCAACCGTGTGCCGGTAATCGACGGACACACCTTAAATGTCTGGATTGACATCAAGGCAACCCCTGAAGAGGTCATCGAGGCCTTTAAGACCTGGGAAGCACCGTTTACGGGACTTCCGACACAGCCCGACAAATCAGTCCTCTATCTTCCGGAAGAGAACCGCCCGCAGCCGCGTCTTGACCGCAACAGAGGGGGGGCCATGACGGTTTCCGTCGGCAGAGTCCGTGAGGGTATCAGATTTGTTGCAATGGGTCACAACACCATCCGCGGAGCAGCCGGAGCATCGGTTCTGAACGCAGAACTGTTTCACTCGAAGAAATATATCTGAGACATCTGATATCTGAGACATCTGAGCGAACCGATGGAAGATAATGTTGTCTATATCGGGACGAAGCCGGTGATGAATTACGTCCTGGCGGTCGTTACCCAGTTTAACGCAGGAGCAAAGGAGGTCTGTATCAGGGCCCGCGGGAAGACCATCGTGCGGGCTGTTGATACGGCAGAGATTACGGTTAGGCAGTTTCTGACGGATGTCGATAAGAAAGAGGTTTCAATCTCCACAGAGGCGGTTGAAACCGATGCCGGACCTGCGAATGTTTCTGTGATTCAGATTGTGCTTTCACGAAAGTGAAATATTTTTTTATTTTTTGTGTTGGTTGGTTTTGTGGGTTTAGGTGCGGGTACTCGCGGTCATTGTTGTAACTGACGATGCGGCGTTGACCACCAAAACCGCAAACCAGCACGGCAGAGCCGTGCTTCGCTAAGCGAGCAAGCTCGCCGCATCAACGCGAATCCCCCAAAATCGCGAGCCTATTCACCCGTGCTTTAGCCCCGCTTAAGCCGCACGCCAGAAGCGTGCTTTAGCTTCGAGCCGGGGCTCTCGCAAGCCGCCCGCGCTCCGCGATAAGCGGAGCCAAGCGCGGGTGAATAGGGCTGCGATTTGCGTGGATTCGCGTAGATTCGCGGTTTTTGGGGTCAACGCCGCGTTATCAGTTACAACTATGACTAAAAGCACCCGTACCTCTGTTACAGGACGATATAAACAGAGGGCTGAATAGTTACCCTTTTTTTTCAGATTAAGTGATAATAATGTATTCTGCCTTTGTCACAGACGGGTACAAGAT